>NZ_JCAFYN010000003.1:0-180790 GCF_059374735.1 Enterococcus sp. GPZ-007
AAACATCTGAATACTCAGATGTTTAAGGTCATGGCATTGATCGCCACGATGATCGTACTTAATGACATCAAAATCGCACCAACAGCGGGACTTAGCAGTATTCCGATTGGTGCCAAGACACCAGCAGCAAGTGGAATCGCTAAGATATTATACCCCGCTCCCCACCAAAGATTTTGAATCATTTTACTGTGTGTTTTTTTAGCTAAACGGACAAATTTTAAAATGTCCTGCAAATTGCTGTTGGTCAAAACAACATCGGCGGAATCAATCGCGATATCTGTCCCAGCTCCTATCGCCATTCCAATGGTCGCTCTCGCTAAGGCAGGGGCATCATTGATTCCATCGCCTACCATCATGACTTTTTTACCATCATCAGTGTAACGCTTGATGATTTTTTCTTTATCATCCGGTAACAATTCACTGTAAAACTCTTTGATATCCAGATATTCAGCCACCGATTTGGCAGCCTCCTGATTATCGCCGGTCAGCATCACTGGTTCGATCCCAACATTACGCAAGCTCTTGATGAAGTCTTTGGCTTGATCCTTTAAGGTGTCTCCCATCGCAAAGAAAGCGATTAGCTGATCATCTATTAATAGGAAGGAAATCGTATTGCCCTGCGCTTGATAATCCGCTAATTTATTCGGATCAACGCTTAGCTTTCGACGTTCGATTTCCTTTTGATTGGCTAAGATGACTTGGTGTCCTTCCACCGTTCCACTGACTCCGATACCCTTTAAGGTTGAAACGTCTTGCGCTTGATAGGGTTCGATGTCTTCAGATTTCAAGTAATTCATCACACCGACTGCTAATGGATGATTCGTTTGGGCTTCCAAAGCACCAATATATTTCAGCGCTTCTTCTTTGTTACTATCTGTTAAGACTTCAACACCTGTCACGGTAAAATTGCCTTCAGTCAATGTTCCGGTTTTATCAAGAAAAACATAATCCAATTGATTTCCTTGTTCCAAAGCCTGACGACTTTTCAGCAGCAGTCCATTTTTAGCGGCAAGAGAAGTCGAGCGAGCAATCACCAATGGAATGGCCAACCCCAAAGCATGGGGACAGGCGATAACAAAGACGGTCACCATTCGATCTAGAGCCTGCGGTAAATCAGCTACAACCAGCCAAGCAACAAAAGTCAATATCCCAGCAGCTAAAGCGATGTAAAAGAGCCACTTCGCTACCTTATCAGAGATAGATTCCAATCTCGATTTTTCTTGCTGAGCCTGCTGAACCATTGTCATGACTTTGGCTAAATAACCATCCTCGCCAGTACCGGTGACCTTCACTCTGATGGTGCCATCACCATTGACGGAACCGCCGATAACTGAATCACCGACATTTTTCTGAACCCCTTTTGATTCACCTGTCACTGCCGACTCATCGACAATTGTCGACCCTTTGATAATCTGTCCATCCGTCGGCATTTTATCTCCAGCACGAACCAATAGTAAATCACCGCTTTTGATTTCCTGCAATTTGACTTTTTGTGTCGAGCCGTCTTCTTGAATCTGGTTGACTTCATCCGGTAATAATTCCGCCAGCTTCTTCAAAGCATTGCTGGCATTTGAGACAGCGCTCATTTCCACCCAATGCCCCAGCAGCATAATCACGATCAGGGTCGCCAATTCCCAGAAGAAATCCATCACATGTTCATGAGGATTGACCTTGTTAGCAATAAAGGAATAAAGGCTATAAATATACGCTACTGAAATCCCCATCGCGATCAAGGTCATCATGGCCGGACTCTTCATCTTCAGCTCCATTTTGGCACCGCTCAGGAAGGGCTGTCCACCATAGATGAACAGAACCGTCGCCAGAACTAATACCAGCCACTCAGAGCCGGGAAAGGTAAATTGGAAAGGTAGCTGCATCCCCATCATCGGTGAAAGGACAATGATCGGGATCGACAAAACAAGGGAGAGCCAAAACTTCTGTTTGAAATTTCCCATATGCATCGAATGATCCATCCCGCCATGGTCCATGTCGTGATGCTCATGCCCATCCATTCCATGATTCATATCGTGATGTTCGTGTCCGCCCATTGAATGATCCATTTTTTGATGGTCATGCATAGCATGGTCCGTGTTCATCGATTCATCCATTTGATCTCCTTGTTTCATGTTGCCTACCTCCTAATTCATTTCACAGCCATTCCCTTAAAAAAGGAAAAGCCGCTTGCACCAATATCTCCTACTAAAGCTTCAACAGTAATTGGCACATTTATAATTTTTTCTGATTTAAGCTGAGGGAATTTATCAGCACACTGACCGAACTAAAGGCCATCGCGCCGCCCGCAATGATTGGATTCAAAAAGCCGACTGCGGCGAAGGGAATCCCAATCACGTTGTATAAAAACGCCCAGAATAAATTTTGTTTGATTTTTCTTAGCGTCAACTTAGATAAACGAATACTTTTTTCAACTGACAATAAATCACTGTTCATCAAGGTGATATCTGCTGTTTCCATTGCGATATCCGTTCCGCTGCCCATCGCAATCCCGATATCGGCTAATGCTAATGCGGGGGCATCATTGATCCCATCACCAACCATGCCAACAGATTCGCCTTTCGTCTGAAGCTCTTTAACAACCTGAGCTTTATCCTCCGGCAACACTTCGGCAACGATATCTGATGGCTGCAGACCAACCTGTTCCCCAATGTAATGAGCTGTCTGAGGATTATCTCCCGTTAGCATTTTCACATTGATTCCCAGTTGATGCAGCGCTGCGATTGCGGCTTTAGAGGATTGCTTGACTTGATCTGTTACTGAGATCATTGCAAGGACTTCCACTTCGTCAGTCAGAAACATGACTGTCTTGCCCTCTTCTTCTAACGCTAACACACGCTCTTCGGGAAATAAAATTTTCCGCTCGCGAAGTCCACGCTTAGACCCGACAAAATAGGATTTCCCAGCAATCGTGCCGGTAACTCCTTGTCCAGTTAAGCTTTTAAAATTCTCAACGGGCAGAATCTCCGTCTGATCTTTACCATACTGATAAATCGCTTTGGCTAATGGATGCTCTGAATGCTGCTCCAAACTTGTCAGATAGCTCAAAGCCTGCGGATCAAAAGCTTCAAAATCCGCTACCACTGGTTTGCCCTCTGTGATAGTCCCCGTCTTGTCCAACACGACTGTTGTCAGATGCGCGATTTTTTCCAATGCGCCGCCGCCCTTGATCAAAATCCCTGACTTCGCACCTAAACCAGTTCCTACCATAATAGCGGTCGGTGTTGCTAAACCTAGCGCACATGGACAGGCAATTACTAGAACCGAGACACTATGAACGATGGCCTGCTGCCAATCGCCAGTCAACAGACCCGTCGCGATCAATGTTAACAAAGCCAATCCTAAGACAGTCGGGACAAAAATCTTCGATATCTTGTCAGCGATTTGTTGGATCGGTGCTTTTTCACCTTGCGCGTCCTCCACCATCCGAATGATTCGGGAGAGAACCGTCATACTACCGACTTGCGTAGCGGTAAATTGAATACTGCCGGTGGTATTGACCGTGCCGCCAAAAACTTGATCCTCGGCTTGCTTATCCACTGGCAGACTTTCCCCCGTCAGCATACTTTCATCAATCGTGGTTTGTCCGCTAAAAATCTTCCCATCTACCGGAATTTGTTCCCCAGGACGAACACGTAAAAGATCGCCAACCTGTACGTCTTCAATCGGTACTTCTCTTTCTTCACCATCCACCATTACAGTAGCGGTCTTAGCCTGTAAACTCATCAATTGTTTAATAGCATCACTAGTTTTGGTCTTAGCCTTTTGTTCTAAATACTTTCCTAGCAAGATCAAAGTAATGATCATGCCACTGCTTTCAAAATACAAATCAGAATTATAAGGATTGAAAAAACCATTATAAACACTCAACGCAAAGGCCGCTGAGGTCCCCATCGCTACTAAAACATCCATATTCGGTGCTTTGGTTTTTAACGCATGATAGGCACCACGGTAAAAGCGCTGACCAACTCCGAATTGGACTGGCGTAACCAAGATCAGCTGAACCAGCGGCAAATGCAGGAAATGTACCCAGCCCGCGTGACTGCCTAACAGCATCGCAATCATGGCGATCATCAGAGGTGCTACTAAAACAGCACTCATAATCAGATCACGCTTCATTTTTTTAAGATGCGCTACTTTTTCCTGTTCAATTTTTTGCTTGTGCTCCTCATCAAAGAGGATCGCACCATAGCCGATGGCCTCGACCCGCTGGATCAAATTTTCTGCGGTCAGGGTGTCATCGAATTGAACGGTGGCCTTTTCTGTCGCTAAATTAACATTTGCTTCCAGCACGCCTTCTGTTGCCTTCAGTTCCTTTTCTACGCGAGCAGAACAGTTGGCGCAGGTCATCCCGGTGATGGCAAATGTTTCTACTGTTGCGTCTGCCAATTAGATCACCTCAGTTTCATACCCTGCTTCAGTCACTGCTGACGCGATTTGATCGGCGGAAACTTGCGCTTCATCAAATTTTACGGTTCCTTGGTTTTTCTTCAAATTGATTTTTACTTTGTCGATGCCATCCAATTGATTGATCGCTTTCTCTACGTTTGCCACACAGTGATTACAGCTCATTCCGTTGATTGCAAATTGTTTTTTCATTTTAAAATCCTCCATCGTCAAATTATTTTTTTATTTATGATGATTGCATTCACATTGTCCAGGAATACAATTACATTCGATTGATGCTACTGTCTGCTTATTGATTAATTGCTCCTTGATCAAGTCAACATCTGCGTCAGTCAGTTCAGCCTCCGCGACTAACTCAGCGATTGTTTCACCGATCCGTTTTGCACAAATATGAGAAAATAAATTTTCCGTCGCACTCTTGACTGTTTCGCCTTCGCTAATTGCCGGATAGTAAATATATTTTTTCCCCGATTGCTCCGTCCGAACTGCTTCCTTTTTCACCAAGCGACCCAGTAACGTTTTGATCGTCGCCGGCTTCCACTCCATCGTTTGCCCTAAAATATCAATAATTTCTTGTGCGGTAGTTGCTTCCTGTGTCCAAATCACCCGCATGACTTCCCATTCCGAATCACTGATTTTAATTGGCATAATCGTCATAGCCATCCTTCTCACCTCTTTCGTTTACAAATGTAATCTACATATTTTAGTTTACATTTGTAATCGTCATTCGTCAACTAAAAAGATAAAATTTTTCAAACTATTTCAGTCTAAAGGAGGAACTTGTTCATTATCCTGACAAGCATCATATGATCTTACTCTAAATACTGCAAAAAAAATACCGTCCTCAAAATGAAGACGGTAAGAAAAAACTATTTAATTCTCAAACACCGCATCGCGTTCAAGACAGCGATCACTGTCACGCCGACATCAGCAAAAACAGCTGCATACATTGTCGCAAATCCAAGTGCACCTAAAATCAACACTAATACTTTTACACCAATAGCAAACACGATATTTTGCTTCACAATGCCCATGGTTTTCCGCGCAATGCGGATGGCTACGGGGATTTTGGCAGGTTCGTCATCCATGATGACGACATCCGCTGCTTCGATCGCCGCATCTGAACCAAGCCCACCCATAGCAATTCCAATGTCAGCCCGAGCCAATACAGGAGCGTCGTTCATGCCATCACCGGCAAAGGCTGTTTTCGTTTCTCGTTTTAATTCATCTTCTAAGTGAGTAACTTTATCCTCTGGCAGCAATTCACTGTATACCTGATCAATGCCAATCTTCTTGCCAATCGCGTCAGCAATTCCGCGATTGTCTCCAGTTAGCATGACAGTCCGTTTCACACCAAGTTTTTTTACTTCGGACAAAGCCTCAGAAACATGGTCTTTCAATTCATCAGCAATCACTAACTGACCGACTAACTCGCCATCCATAGCAACATAGACGATCGTCCCGATTTCATTAACCGTTTGGAATGGAATCTCATATTTAGCTAACAGCTTTTCATTTCCGACTAAGAATCGATGCCCTTCAATCTCGACCGAAATTCCAAAACCAGCAATTTCTTCTAATTGACTGACTGAAGCTAGTGGCTGATCGACATAGTTTACGATTGATTGGGCAATTGGATGACTCGAGCTTTGTTCCGCGCTGGCAACATAGCGTAAGAAATCTTCCTTATTAATCGTTGTGTCAACCGTCTGAACTTTAAAAACACCCTTCGTCAACGTTCCTGTTTTATCGAAGACGAGCGTTTCAACATTGGCTAATGTTTCGATATAGTTGCTGCCTTTAATCAAGACCCCGGCTTTACTTGCGCCGCCGATCCCGCCAAAGAAGCTCAATGGAACAGAAATGACCAATGCACACGGGCAAGAAATGACTAAGAAGGTCAATGCACGATAGACCCAATCATAGAAAGGTTCACCAGTAACAAGCGGTGGAACAATTGCCAACAAAGCTGCTAACCCGACAACAATAGGTGTATAGTAGCGGGCAAAGCTGGTAATAAAGTTTTCAGCCGGCGCTTTTTTGCTGCTGGCATTTTCAACTAAGTCTAAAATTTTGCTGACGGTCGATTCACCAAAGGTCGTAGTGACTTCTACAGTCAGCTGTCCACTTTGATTGATGAAGCCGCTAAGAATTTGTTCATCAGGATGAATACTGCGGGGAACAGACTCCCCAGTCAATGCGGAAGTATCCAGCATCGAGTTTCCATCCTTAACGATACCATCCAATGGAACCTTCTCACCGGGTTTGATTAAAATACGATCGCCGACCTTAATTGTCTCAGGAGCGACCTTTTTTACTTCACCATCTTGAATCAAGTTCGCTGAATCTGGTCGGATCGCTAATAGGGAGCTGATTGATTTTCTTGATTTCGCCACAGCATAATCCTGGAAGAATTCTCCCACTTGATAAAACAGCATGACCGCTACCGCTTCCGGATATTCACCAATCGCAATGGCTCCAACAGTCGCGATCGCCATCAAAAAATTCTCATCGAAGATCTCACCATGGAAAATATTTGTAATAGCTGTCTTCAATACATCGTAGCCGATCCAAAAATACAAAATCAAGTAGGCGATCAGCTTCCATGGCATTGCCGGAGTAAAGATCGCTAGTAAACCTAAAGCAATGATTGCGACAAGAATCTGAATAATCTTTCCCTTAGAATCTTCTTCCGCCTTTTCAGTCTGCACACTGTTGACTTCAACATCTGGCTCTAGCTTATATACGATCTCTTTCGCCTCGTCGCTGATCCGTTCGATGTCCTTTTCAGGCGCCACAATCGTCAGCTTCGTGCTCATAAAATCGACTTGAGCCTGCTCTACTCCCTTAATTTGCTGGACGGACCGCTCAATCTTTGCCGCGCAATTTGCGCAATCCAACCCATCTAACCGATATACTTTTTCCATGAGATACCCTTCTCTCTTTATTACATATGAATGTTCCCTCATGTTTATTATATATGAATAAACAATCATATGTCAAGGCAATAAAGAAAGCTTTTTCAAAAAAATATCTCTTTAAAAAGCCCGCTGTAATAAGCTTTTTAGAAAAATAAAAAATTTTATTCGAAAAAGTATTGACAACTAGACCGCGGGTCGGTATTATAAAGATACAAACAACGACCGACAGTCGGTTCAGAGAAAGGAGAGAAGAAATGCGAATCGTAAAAGAGCATGATGAACGCAGAAATGAAATCATCACCACAGCAGAAGAATTCTTCTTAACCAAAGGATTCAATAAAACAACTGTTAATGATATCTTGAAACGAATTGGGATTGCCAAGGGAACCTTCTACCACTACTTCGTTTCGAAAGAAGAAGTTTTAGAAGCTGTTATCGGACAAATCATCGATCAAGAAATTTTACGAGCCAAAGAAATTCAACAATCAAACGACACAGCATTAGAAAAACTGATAACCTTCCTTTCGCAAAACAATCAAGAAGACACACGGAAAGAAGAAATCGTCGACAAGTTCCAGATGCCGGAAAATGCTTTAATGAAACAGCGGGCTCTGGAAGAAACAATCAATCAAGTCTGTCCAGTCTTAGCAGAGATCATCGAAGTCGGCAGACAACAGGAAGAATTCAGAACAGAGCATCCATTAGAAAGCATCCAATTTCTGATTGCAGGAATTCAAACAATGTTTGACAATATCGAAAAGCTTTCACCAGAGACAATTCAAAGCCGGGTCATCGCTGCAACTGATTTGGTTTATAAAGTCCTAGATATTAATCCAAATGTCCATCCCTATGAACAAACAGTCACACAATTACAAAAAATCTTTCTTTCATAGCTCAGCAAATTCTGTTGAGTTTAACTATTAAATCAAAAATGACCGACAGTCGGTCAAAAAAAGAGGAAACCATTATGAACAACACACAAACAATCAAAACTTTAGCAGGACAAACAAACGAATCCATTCAAACAATCGAAAGTATCTTAAACAGCTATGAAAACTATTGCACTGAGAACATTACTCGTTACTCAAGAAAACATTTAGCCGCGATCGTTGATTCTATTACTAATGAAACATTGATATCTTCAGAAACCTGTTCAAAAGTAATGACCCACTTCTTTGATTTAGTAAAAAACGAAGTCAAAGGTAAATTTTTCAACTAAACCAAACCTAAAAAAAAGGAGAAAACTAAAATGAAAAAAATTACGATTATCGCATTGACTCTTATCACCCTAGGAGCTACTTCTCAGATCGTTGAAAAGAACATCGACAAAGAAGAAGTTAAAACAGTTGTAACTACCAACCACAAAGAACACGACGAAAAAGATAGCGACATTGATTTTGGACACGACGACGATACTGAAAACACACTTGCTGAAAAAATCGGCTTTTAATTAGGAGGAACTTAAAATGAAAAAAATTACGATTATCGCATTGACTCTTATCACTCTAGGAGCTACTTCTCAGATTGTTGAAAAGAATATCGACAAAGAAGAAGTCAAAACAGTGGTGACTTCAAACCTGAAAGAAAACGATCAAGAGAATGAGGAGCTTTATTTTCAACATGAAAATGACGAGAAAGCCTCTTTAATTGAAAAAATTGGGTTTTAAAAAAGCGTCGAGGCCAGCCTCGACGCTTTTACTCTATTACTATTAAGGATAAATACGGTTTAACAAACGTGGGAATGGAATCGCCTCACGCACATGATCAATTCCAGCGATAAAAGTGATTGTCCGTTCAAGCCCTAAACCGAAGCCTGAGTGCGGAACGGTACCATATCTGCGTAAATCCAAATACCATGAGTATTCTTCTTCACTAAGGTTATGTTCACGAATTTGTTCTAATAAGAAATCATAATCCGTCGCACGTTCAGAACCGCCGATAATTTCACCATAGCCTTCTGGTGCAATTAAATCAGCACAGATGACAACATCATCGCGGGTTGGATGTGGTTTCATATAGAAAGGTTTGATCGCTTTTGGATAGTTTAAAATGAAGACTGGGCGATCAAATGAATTAGCGATAAAGGTTTCGTGAGGCGAACCAAAATCATCGCCCCATTCGATATCGTCAAAGCCATTCTTCTTCAATAATTCCACTGCATCATCATAAGAAATACGTGGATAAGGAAGTTTCGTGTAGTTCTTCAAAATTTCTTTATCACGACCTAAAACATCTAACGCATAATCACAATTATCCAGAACGTTTTGAACCAAGTAAGCTACGTATTGTTCTTGAACTTCTAAGCTATCCTCTTGGTGCATGAAAGCCATTTCTGGTTCGATCATCCAAAACTCGATCAAATGACGACGAGTCTTTGATTTTTCTGCCCGGAAGGTTGGACCAAATGAGAATACTTTGCCCAATGCC
Organism: Enterococcus sp. GPZ-007; assembly: GCF_059374735.1. Taxonomy (NCBI): domain Bacteria; kingdom Bacillati; phylum Bacillota; class Bacilli; order Lactobacillales; family Enterococcaceae; genus Enterococcus; species Enterococcus sp. GPZ-007. The sequence continues at coordinate 9,768 of NZ_JCAFYN010000003.1, forward strand.
ATAGCAGCTGCTTCCATGTATAATTGTCCACTTTGAGATAAATACGCTTTATGATCAAAATAGTTTGTTTCAAATAAATCGCTTGTACCTTCGGGAGCTGAACCTGTTAGAATCGGTGGATCAACTTTTACAAAGCCATTATTATTGAAGAATTCATACGTTGCTCGGATCACTTCGTTACGAATCAGCATGATTGCATGCTGTTGTGATGAACGTAACCATAGATGACGGTGGTCCATTAGGAAATCAACACCGTGTTCTTTTGGTGTGATTGGGTAATCATGACTCTCACCAATTACTTCAATCTCTTTCACGCCTAATTCATAGCCAAATTTTGAACGTGTATCCTCACGAATTTCACCTGTAACGATGATCGAAGTTTCTTGCGTCAATTCTTTGGCTAAATGAAAGACCTCTTCTGATACTTCACTTTTGACTACGACTGCTTGAAAATAAGCCGTTCCATCGCGTAATTGTAAAAATGAGATTTTTCCGCTTGAGCGCTTATTAGCGACCCAGGCGCCGATTTTTACTGTTTCGCCAACATGATTTTTGGCATCGATGATTTGAATTTGTTCCACAAATGTCTCTCCTAACTTATTTATCCCGAATTGATGATTTTACTTTTTACTGTTTTCAATAAAGCGACGAATCCGCACAACCGCTTCTTCTAAGTCTTCCATGCTGGCTGAATAGCTCATCCGCACGCAATCTGATGAACCAAAACCTTCACCTGTGACCAAAGCAACATGCTCTTGTTCCAACAAATCATTGACCCAAGTCGTTACATTATCATAGCCGCCCATTTCCATTGCACCTTTGATATTAGGAAACAGGTAGAACGCACCTTGAGGTTTTTTCAACTTGACTCCCGGCAAAGCAGCGACTTTAGGATAAATGTTGTTCAAGCGTTCTTCGAAAGCTTGACGCATTTTTTCCGCCATCTCTTGTTCTCCGGTCAAAGCCTCAATCGCTGCAATCTGACTAACGGATGTCGGATTACTAGTTGATTGTGAGGCTATCGAAGTCATCCCGCGAATGATCTCAGGATTCCCAATCGCATAACCAATTCGCCAACCAGTCATGGAATAGGTTTTTGATACCCCGTTGATGATCACTGTATTCTGGAAAATCTCGTCAGATAAAGAAGCGAGATGCGTCACTTCGTTCCCATTATAAACAAGATGATCATAAATATCATCTGAGACAATCAATACTTCATGACGAACGGCCCACTCGCCGATCTCACGCAATTCTTCTTCTGTATAAATCGTCCCCGTAGGATTAGATGGAGAACTAATAATGATTGCTTTCGTACTCTCTGTTCGAACCTCGTCAAGCTGATCAACCGTGATCTTAAAACTATCCTCTTGCTCACTAGTCACAAAAACCGGCTTCCCTTGCGCCAATTTGACCTGCTCAGCATAGCTTACCCAATAAGGAACCGGAATGATTACTTCATCTCCCTCGTCCAAAATAGTTTGGAATAATGCATACAACGCAAACTTCGCGCCACTAGTTACGATGATATTTTGAGGCTCCACAATCTGACCATAATTTTTTTTAGTCACCTCAATAATCGCTGACTTCATTTCCGGTGTTCCACCAGCAGCAGTATAGAAGCTGGATTTACCGCTTTTAATTCCTTCAATCGCGGCTAGTTCGATGTTTTTAGGTGTACTAAAATCCGGTTCACCGACAGTTAAACTGATGACATCTAATCCTTGGACTTTCAACTCTTTGGCTTTGGCTGTGGCTGCTAAAGTGACGGACGGTTCTAAGTTTGTTACACGCTGTGATAATTTCATAACTGATAACTCCCCTACCAAGATTTTTTAGATTCCTTTGATGACTTTGATCTCCTTGCCGTCATTGAATACCAGCAAGTAATAATAAATCGCGCCTTGATTGTCTTTTGCGGTGATCTCCCAAGCTGTTTTATCCCGATAGATTCCGAGATTTGCTTTTTCAAAAATCAACTCTGGGTTCTCACTCTCAAAGCGTTTTTCCACTTGTTGTTCTGTCAGACCATCTTTTTGATTAAGGACGCGAACCTTTTCTCCCGAATTTGGCACGATCACAATGATCGCTTCACCAGCGTTGTTTTCACCGGTGACGGTAAAATAGGTTTTGTCCCGATTAAACCAATAGAATTGATCCGCTGTTTTTAAGTCGGCATATTTTTCTGCCATTTGAATCGCTTCTCTTTTGGCTTGCTGCATCGGACGATTTGAACGAATAAAAATCATGGTCGCCGCCACGATGATGATTAGTAAAAAAGTCACGATTCCCAACAGCCAACGATTAAGCTTCCGTTGTCCTGCACTATTCGTATCCAAAATCATACTCCTCTCAGACAAGCTACATTATACCAAAAGAAAGCCGTCCCCTCATTAATTCTCTGTACTTTTGTCAGAATTTAAAAATTGATCCATCTCCGTAATAATTTCTGGTAACGGCAATTCTTTGATGGGTAATTCTTTTGGCAGTGCCTTTCGCAGCTTTTCACCATAACCCGCAGTGATAAATCGCTGATCTAGCAGCAGCATGACTCCTTTATCCTTCTCAGAGCGAATTAGGCGACCTAACGCTTGGCGCAATCGCAGTGCTGCATGAGGAACAGCCTCTTGGAAAAAGGGATTGATCCCTTCTGAGGCTAAAAAGTCATTACGAGCCTTCACCTGCAATCGTTGCGGATTCTCAAACGGCAATCGGGTCACGATCAAAATCTGCAGAATCTCTCCTGGTAAATCAATGCCTTCCCAAAAGCTGTCGGCGCCAAACAAGAGCGCATCCTTTGAAAGTAAGAATCGCTTCAGCAGTTTTTCCCGACTGCCGCCTATCCCCTGAGCCAAGACTTCTCTTCCCTCATTTAATAAAGGTACCCGAACACGCTGATAAACCCGATTCAGAATATCATGGGAGGTGAACAACACTAAGATCGGACGTTTCTGGTTTTCTGCAATTTTATGAACCACACCTGCGACATAATTCGCATATTGATCAGGTGAAGTCGCCTGAATACTGATACTGTTCGTTGGCAAGTATAAACGAGCCTGCTCCGCATAGTCATAAGGACTACTGATAATCTTTAATGATGCTTCTGGAATCCCCCAACGTTTGGCAAAATAATGACGGTCATTGCCGATCTTCAGGGTTCCGCCTAAATAAAGAATCTGCTGATAACGGTCATACCACTTTGTCTGACTGATCAGCGACGCTTCTAGATCCTGCACCTGAAAAGTCTTACGTTTCGCATTGAACCAATGAATATAGCGGGCATCCCATTTTTCACTAAAGGTTTCAAAAGCCATTTGTTGTTGAGCTAAGCGATCTAGCAATGATTGAAGATCGCTCCATTCAGCCTGTTCCTTGATACCAAATGTTTCTTTATAGGTCATGAAATATCTTTGCAGCTGATCCCCAAGCGTTAAGGCATCTTGATAGAGTCGTCCAATTCGCTGCAATACCTGTTCGCCAGCTAAAGATAATTGATCAATCATATCCTTAGTGATCAAGCGCTCATCCTCAGTCGGATACTCGTCTTTGAAAATTTGGTAAAAATCCGTTAAATCTTCATTCAGTTCCTGCAACACATCTTGGAAAATCTCCAGTGTATGCTGAGTTTGCTGATCCTTTTGAACGAGTGTCTGCCAGACAGAAAATTTTTTATTCTCCAGCAAATGATTAAAAGTACGTTGAATCGCCAAAAGGTTAAACTGTTGCGTCGTGATTTTTTCCAGTACACGATTCAAATGATGAGCTTCATCAATGATCAAATAGGGACTCTTAGGTAGTTGTGGAACTTTTCGTTGATCTTCCTGAGCTAAGTAGGCATGATTCGTTACAATCAAATTGCTTTGCGCCAGCTTTTCCTGACGGTGACGAATAAAGTCGGCAGAATAAAAAGGACTATTGGCATTCAGCGTATGCGTTCCTAAATGACAAACTTCTTGCCAGAATGGATGCTTCAAGCTCGTCATATTCAACTCGTCAAAGTCGCCTGTCTCCGTCTGTGTTAACCAAACAAGCAACGCCATCTGATAAAAGGTGTATTGCTTTTGCTCCGATTTCTTTTCGAAGCTTTGATAGAAGCGCTCCAAATCGATATAGTGACGGCTGCTTTTCATCACCACCGCCTGCAACGGCTGATCTAACAACCGATTAATCAGCGGCAAATCGTGATTCAGAATTTGTTCCTGCAGTAGCAACGAAACAGTACTGACAACGATCGGTTTTTCCGGTGTTGCTAAAAAGCTCATCGGCAATAGATAACCTAGTGTCTTGCCGATCCCAGTCGCCGCCTCTACTAAAACATTTTTGTCATCCTTCTTATTGAAAAAATCGTACACCAGATTCATCAAGCGGGCCTGTTCTTTTCGAAAATCGAGTTCTCCTTGGTACACTTTTTCCTTTGCTTTTCGTGAACGAGGATACGCCTTTGTCCCAAAGTAGCTTTCAGAAAAGAGTGGAACATTTTTCTTGCGTAAAGCCAACCCGTGAATAATCGCCAGCTCTTTTGATAACGGCTTAGGCTCTGCTTGCATTTCTTTCAGGCAGTCTTCTAAGAAATTTTTTGTTTGAAAAGCCATTTGATTAGCTGTATCAATAATTTTTTCCAGCGTAATGATCGGCAGCTCTTTTATCTTCGCTTCTAGATGAATTAAAAGTTGAGCCGTCACATCCGCATCGCTATCCGCTTGATGCGGGTTCTCATGCACCAAATGCAGCTCCTCTGCCAAATCCTTTAAACGAAAACTCAAAGATGTGGGCATAAACACCTGTGCCAGCTCTACTGTATCAATACCGGGAATGGTCAGTGGCGGCATCCCGCAGCGTTCCAATTCATTGCTTAAAAAGGGATAGTCAAAATGAATATTATGGGCTACGAAGATCGTATCCTCCAACAAATTCGTAATTGTTTGTGCCACATCTTCAAAATAAGGGGCTTTTCGAATTCGGTGATTGGTGATACCGGTCAGCGTCTGGATCTGTGCTGGAATCGTTTGATCTGGATTAATATCTGTCGAAAAATGCGTCACGATTTTGCCTTCTTCGATCAGCACACAGCCAAATTGAATGATCCGATCCATTTTAGGATCCGTTCCAGTCGTTTCAATATCAACGACTGCATAATTTTTCTTCACACACACCCCTCCTTCCTAAGATGAATAAATAAATGAATCTATCTTTCATGAGGTCGTATATCCTTATCCATTAAAGGCAAAGGAAATCAAAACCTTCCTCACGCATTATATCTGAATAGTACCACTTTCTACAAGGAAGTTCTTTGTTTTAAACGATTCCAATCGCAATTGAACTCACTGTCTTCTCCCATTACTAAATGGAAGAAACATTTCAACAATTGGTTATCTCGCAAAGTATTCTCGAAAATCATAGTCAAGCAGAGCCGCAAAAAAGCTAAATTCATAAATCATGGATTCTGTGACATAAGTCAATGTCATTGACTACAAGAAGTTGGCTCCATGAAATCAGTGAATCATTTCATGGAGCCAACTTTCTTTATGTTTTGAAAACCACTTGCAGTGCGAGTGGTTCCAGAGAGCTTTCAGCGAGGTATTAAAAAGACCTCCCAAAATGAGTGTGGCACAATTCATTGGCTACCTGAAAGGAAAAAACAGTTTAATGATTTTTGATCGACATGCAGAGTTGAAATATCGCTATGGAAACCGAATATTTTGGTGTAAAGGATATTTCGTGGATACGGTAGGAAAAAACAAGGAACAAATAGCAGAATATATTCGTAATCAAATACAAGAAGATCATGTAGCAGACCAACTCACATTATTTGAAGAATATGATCCGTTCACAGGAAAGAAAAACAAGAAGAAGTAGAAAGGGATTCTTTTAGAATCAGCGAGTAAAAGTGGGGCAAGAGGGAAATCTTTCAATAAGCCTTTTGGCGATGGTCGGTAATAGAGGCTTTCAGCCGCAGAGCAAACCACCCGTGCGAACGGGTGGTTTTGATTTGAGAGTGTAATATGAACCGTGTAAGTAACCATCAATCCTAGGCAGGTGGTTGCTTCGCGGTTTTTCTTTTTCTAAAATAAGATCAAGAGGTGAGTACACGATGGCTAGAAAGAAAAGAAATCCTGATGCTGAGAAGTTAGCTGAATCCATTTTGAATACGTATCGACCCGAATCTGTAGAGGATATGCAAGATGCTTTAAAAGACGTGTTTGGTCCCTTATTTGAAAAAATGCTTCAAGGAGAATTGAATAACCATTTAGGGTATGACGCCCATTCTAAAGAGCCAAAGAAACATGACAATCGACGAAATGGTTATGGGAATAAAACGCTTAAAACGAGCTTTGGTGAGGTAAACATTGATGTTCCCAGAGACCGGGAGGCTTCTTTTGAACCTGAGTTGATTCCTAAGCGAAAACGAGATGTCTCTGACATCGAAGGGAAGGTTCTTTCCATGTATGCACGAGGAATGAGTCAACGAGATATCGCCGCAACCATCGAAGATATTTATGGCTTTGATATTTCTCATGAAATGATTTCAGACATCACTGACGCTGTTCTTCCTGAATTGGAAGAATGGCAAGCCCGTCCATTGACCAAGTGCTATGCGTTTCTATTCGTTGATTGTATGTATGTTACTTTACGAGAAAATTATGAAGCCAAAGAATATGCTGTATACACCATTCTTGGCTATGATCTTAAAGGAAACAAGGAAATCTTAGGACTATGGCTAAATCAAACAGAATCTAAAAATCGCTGGATGCAAGTATTTGATGAACTGAAAGCACGTGGTGTCGAAGATGTTTTTTTCATTTCGATGGACGGAGTTTCTGGTCTTGAAGAAGGCGCAAAGGCGATCTTTCCATCGGTAATTGTTCAACGCTGTATTGTTCATCTTGTTCGAAATGCATTGCGCTATATTCCAAGTAAGGACTATAAAGAAGTCTGCCGAGATATGAAAAAGTTCTACGGGGCTTCTTCTCTAAACGCTGCACACGCTGCTTTTGACAGTTTTCAAAATCGGTGGTCTCATTATTCTATTCTGGTGCTGTAGATGTCTGGAAACGGAACTTTGCACATGTTGAACAACTCTTTGATTATGGTAGTGCCATTCGAAAAATCATGTACACTACCAATGCGGTTGAAAGTGTTCATTCCAGCTTCAGAAAAGTCACCAAAAAAGGAGCGTTCTCTAATGAGAATGCACTCCTAAAATTACTTTATTTACGTACGAAAGAATTACACACGAAATGGGCGGGAGGTCGAATCCAGAACTGGGCTATGGTGCTTAATCAGTTAATGGTCAATGAGTCCTTCTCCTCTAGAATTGAAAAGTATGCGATTTACCTTCCGTAACAACGGTAGGTTTATTCAACTATGTGTCCCATCAAAATTTAGCTGATTTTAAAAATAGCCAAGAGAATTATGGTTGTTAAAAACTCTTAACTATTTAACTTCCACAGTTTAGTTGACAAACCCTTTGATTTTAGAGACTTATGTCATAGCCTCGTTGCTGAGAGGCTGTTTCTTAAAGACATTCTGCTAGTCTTTCCTTGATTGCTGCGTAATTGTATTGCATTAAATCCAGCTCAGGTATCACTACAAGATTATGGTATTTTTCCTTATCAAGGTACGCTACGATTGCATACCCACACAAAGTGACATCTGCTGCTGGTGCTTGATCATCTAAAACATCCGCGCTGATAAATTCAACTTCCCACTCGGGTGCTAATGCTTCTCGAAGCTCTCTTTGAAACTTGTAAGGTCTAACTATGAAACTAAATGTAGTGGAACCTCCCCTTAACCCCTGATTTGCATTTGTCGACCAGATCCAAACTGCTTTTTTACTCATTTTGATTTCCTCCTTTTAATTGGAATACTTGGAAATTTGTTGTACAATTTTTAACTTAATCGCTGTATAGTTTTGTTCCATAATATCCATCTCGGGAATGACTACTAGATTATTGTATTTTTCTTTTTCTAAATACCTACTGACCACATCACGAGTAACTATTACATCTGCTCTGGGTCTGACGTCAATTGAAAGATACTCATTGACGAACGTCACTTCCCAGTCAGGCGCTAGAAACTCTTTCAACCCTTTTTGAAACTTATTGGGTCTATAAATAAGCGAAGTGGCAAAATTTGCACCTGCTGTTGAAAAATCTCCACATAATGACCAGATCCAAACAACCTTTTTACTCATTATTTCCTCCTAGCTAGCTATTTTTCCAACAAGTCCCCTAGTATTTCCTTCTCCGCAAATAATGCGGTGGCTCCTCCAGTATGCAGAAAAATCACCGAACTATTCTGCGGAATGATTCCTTTTTTAATATAATCCAACAGCCCGGCAAAGCCTTTGCCGGAATAAACTGGATCTAAAAACAAGCCCTCTTCTCTTGCCAGCATGCGAATCGCGTCATTTCCCGCAGTGCTGGGCAGCTCATAGCCCGGAAGATAATAATCGTTGTCATGCTCAAAGTCCTCAGTTGATACGCGCTGATCTACACCCAGCCATTCAAGACTTTCATTTGCTAATTCAGTTGTGGTTTCTAGATAACTTGCATCGTGTCCAATCACATCAAAAGACAGAACTCGCATGGAATGCGCCAATAATTTTTTTCCAGCAACTAAGCCAGCCATCGTTCCACCTGAACCGGTCGCGTGAACCAAATAATCAAACGCTTGACCAACTTCCGCCGCTTGTTCCGTAAGTTCTACGAAGCCATCAATAAACCCTGCTGAGCCGATCGGACTGGCTCCGCCCATCGGGATCTCGTAGCACCCATGGCCTTCATTCGTCAGTCGTTCCATATGCGCTCGCGCTAACTTGACCGAACGAGCAGCCGCATCGGCTTCAGTTTCACCTGGATTTTTCAAGATCACGTGAACCTCTGCTCCTAGGATTTTGTCCAGCAGCAGATTGCTCCGCAGATCATGTTCATCGGGTTCAACATAAGCAACTAAGTATAAAATCGGTGTTAATCCTTCTTTGCGGCATGCTTCAACTGTTTGCATCGCGTGATTCGATTGCGTCGCACCATAGGTGAAAATGTACTCTGCACCCTGCTCTTTGGCATTCCCAATCAAATACTCGAGTTTTCTAATCTTGTTTCCGCCAAATAAGCTTTGCCCAGAAAAATCTTCCCGTTTGATGAATAAATTGATTCCTAGTTTATTAGACAAATTCTCCAGCCGATAAAATGGCGTTGGATAAAAACCTAAATTAGCCTTTGGTTTTTGTCCCAGCAATTGCTTTACATACTTAGATTCCATTTTGCGCCTCCTGACTTAGATACCTGATACTATTTAGTATATAGTACAAATTCTCAAACGTGCACTGGGAATTTTATTTGATCTTTTTTAGTCTTGAAAGTGACGGATTTTCCAAAAAGCGTTCCTTTGTGATTAGATACTCTTTTTTTGCACTCTGTCTACGTTTCTTCCCAAAAATCTCAAAATAGACAAAAAAATAGAGTTGATCTATCAGCCGGAATGACTGATCAATCAACTCTATCTAAACTTATAACCCGTACGGGATTTGAACCCGTGCCTCCGCGCTGAGAACGCGGCGTCTTGACCCCTTGACTAACGGGTTATGTCTCAACAACAATAAAAATTATACTGCTAAATTTTCTTTTTAGAAAGTAATTACCCTTCATTTCGTGAAATATTTAAATATGTGTTTATTTAATCAATCATGTTGTTTATATGGTTATTACGTGTATAATAGGGTGTGTATTCAAGTCGTTGAGATTTTGGAGTATGAACTCAATGGCAATTGAAAGAAAATCCAATTCATTTTTTCTCAAAAAGAACGAATGCATTACTAGGAGGACTTATGAACTTATCACAAAGGCAAGAGAAAATCATTGAGATCGTCAAACGCGATCAACCGCTAAGCGGCGAAAAAATCGCCGATCACTTAGGGATCTCACACGCTACCTTACGAACCGACCTTTCCTTCTTGACAATGGCAGGCATTTTGGAAGCAAGTCCCAAAGTTGGTTACACCTATACAGGTGTGGGCATCGAACAATTTTTATTCGACAAAATCTTTTCAGTTAAAGTCGAAGAAATTATGCTGTCTCCACTGTTAACACCGCAGGATACCTCTATCCATGATGCAATCACCAATATGTTTATGTATGACGTTGGCTCAATCTATGTGACCGACAAAGAGCAGCATCTTGTCGGGTTATTGTCGCGCAAAGATTTATTACGGGCATCGTTAAACAGCAATTTGCAAAGTACACCAGTGGCGGTCGTTATGACCCGTGCTCCTCATCTGCAAACATGCACGAAGGAATACACAATTTTGGAGGCTGGAGCGGTCTTACTTGATTATCAAGTCGATTCACTCCCTGTAGTTAGTGAAGAAGATCCAAAAAAAGTGATTGGTAAAATCACGAAATCACGGATTTTTAATTATATCATGCAGCAAGCAAAACAAACTGAAACCAATCGATAGGAGCGAACAAAATGAAAAAAAGTGTACCATTATACATGATCTCTGATTCAGTCGGCGAGACCTCGCTGAAATTAGTCAATGCCGCAGCAGCTCAATTTCCTTCAGTCAACTTTGATTTGTCTTATCGTTTTCCATTTACGAAAGACGAAGAAGAATTGAAAAGTATTTTAGGTGACGCCTTGAAGGACAGCGCCGTTGTAGTGACGACCTTAGTCAGTGATAACCTCACTCAAATCGTCGAAGATTTCGCTGAACGGACAGGCCTGCAATACATTAACCTGATGACCCAGTTTATGGATATCGTTCATCAAAAGACCGGCGTCGCTCCACTGCAAAAAGCCGGTGTTGTTCATAAATTGAATCAGGAATATTTTGACCGTGTGGCTGCGATCGAATTCGCGGTGAAATACGATGACGGAAAAGATGCGAAGGGCTTTTTAGAAGCGGATCTTGTTTTGTTGGGAATCTCTCGTACCTCTAAAACCCCTTTAAGCATGTATTTGGCGAACAGTCGGTTGAAGGTAGCGAACCTGCCATTAATTCCAGAAGTTCCTTTACCTGAACAGATCAAAGAAGTTCCGAAAGAAAAAATCGTAGGTCTGATCATCGAACCAGAAGTTCAGAAAAAAATCCGCATGAGTCGTTTGAACTCGCTGGGCCTAGCAGAAAATTCTCGCTACTCAGATATCAATCGGATCAAAGAAGAAGTCGATTACGCGTTAAATGTCTATGATGAATTAGGTGCCTTCACACTAGATGTGACGAACAAATCCATCGAAGAATCTGCGACGTTGATTTGCGAGCATTTGGACAACTGTATATAAAGGATGTCAGTTCTGCTTTTAGCAGCATTTAGTGAGGAAAAGTCTACACCAAGAAACCGGGAAAAAGTAGGAACCGTTTAGCAGAATGATATACGGCATGAAAATCAAATTAATTTTTCACAAGAAAAATTAGTTCATTAATATGAATAAGGAGCACATTTATGCTATCGACCCGTGAAAAATATTATCAAATGTTGGAGAAAGAATTTAGTACCAAGGAGGCGATCATGACTGAACTCATCAACTTAGAAGCGATCATGCATCTGCCTAAAGGAACCGAACTTTACATCAGTGATATTCATGGGGAATTTACCGCCTTTGATCACATCTTGCGCACTGGTGCCGGCAATATCAAGGAAAAAATTAGTCTGCTCTTCGGCGACCGCTTGACGGAACATGAGAAGGATAAGCTGACGATCCTCGTGGCTTATCCTCGCGAAGCTTTAGGAGACGCCGAGTTCTATGCCTATCGTGATCGTTCTTGGTATCGTAAAAAGATCCGGCAGTTATTAGAGCTGTTGGCCTTCTGTTCTACCAAGTATACCCGTTCCAAGGTGCGGAAAGCATTGCCGAAGCAATATGCCTATATCATTGAAGAATTGATGTACACTGATACGAACTACATGGATAAAGCGGCCTACTTCGATCAAATCTTGGCTCACTTGCTGGATTTGGAACAGGGGCGTCCGTTTATTGTCGCCTTATGTCAAAGTATCCAGCGTTTAGTGGTGGATCATCTCCATGTCGTCGGAGATATCTACGATCGTGGACCAGAAGCGGATAAGATCATGGACAAGCTGTGTCAGCACCCTTCTGTCGATATTCAATGGGGCAATCATGATATTCTTTGGATGGGCGCCTACGCTGGCTCACGCGCGTGTTTGATGACTCTGCTGCGGATCGCCGCACGCTATAACTACCTTTACGAAATCGAACAAGCCTACGCCTTAAATTTGCGACCGCTTTTCATGTACGCGGAAGAGCATTATCAGAAAAATCCGGTTTTCACACCAAAGGAAAAAAATAGCAGTGAGAGCTATTCGATTGAAAGCCTAGATAGCTTAGAAAAAGTCCATCAGGCTTTGTCAATTCTGCAATTCAAGCTGGAAGGTCAACTAATCAAACGTCATCCTGAATTTCAAATGGACGATCGTTTGTTATTTGAGAAGATTGATTTCGATAAGGACACGATTCATTTAGCAGGTAAAGACTATCCTCTTCAAGGCAGCTGCTTTCAAACCCTGCAGGAAGATGATGTCCATGCATTGACCGAACAGGAGGATTATGTAGTCGAGATGCTGCTGGCTTCTTTCCAACAATCAACTAAAATGCAGGAGCATATGCAACTGCTTTTGAATAAAGGATCGATGTTCTTAGTCTATAATCAGCATCTCCTTTTCCACGGCTGTCTGCCGCTAAAGGCTGATGGCAGCTTCCTTCCTTTGACCGTTGATGGCAAGGAATATGCCGGCAAAGATCTCTTGAACTTTTTTGAGGAACAGATTCGTTCCGGCTGTCAAAGTCAAAAAACAGATAGCTCCGCAGCTGATTGGATCTGGAATTGCTGGACTGGAAAGATTTCGCCGCAATTTGGCAAAAGCGCTATGACGACCTTCGAACGCTATTTCATTGCTGATAAAAAGACACATAAAGAAATCAAAAATCCCTATTATCAATTTCGGGATACACATGAGACCTGTCAGATGATTCTAGAGGAATTTGCCTTGTACTCGCCAAATTCGCGGATCATTAACGGCCATACACCAGTCAAGGTACAAGATGGCGAATCACCTATCAAAGGTGAAGGCATGCTCTTTGTGATTGATGGCGGGCTTTCTAAGGCATACCAGAAAACTACGGGCATTGCCGGCTACTCGTTACTCAATAATTCCTACGGCTTCCAGCTGGTTACGCATGACCCATTTGAATCTGTCGAGAACCTGTTAGCTAAACAAGTCGATGAGACATCTCTGAAGCGAGTCATCGATAAAGACTTGAAGCGTATCCTAATCAAGGATACGACCGTCGGCGACAGTCTCGAGGAACAGATCGAGAATTTAACTGGCTTGCTGAATTATCAAGAGAATAACGAGAGCTAGCTCACTGTTCATTATTTTTCTAATCTGCTGATGGGAAGAAAAACTGTTAACAAGGGTGTCATCACCGATTGATGACATCCTTGTTTTTCTGTATAGTTAGATGTGAGGTGAAAAAATGGTTTCTGCGTATATCAATATTTTGTTTATCTTTGTTCTAATGTTTATCGGCTACTTACTGACTTATAAGCAATGGTTCTCGAACCAAATCGGCGATGCCTTTTCAAAGCTAGTTTTACAAATCGCATTGCCCTGTAATATGTTTCTAACGATAACAAAAAATTTTTCTCGTTCAGAATTTCTGCATCTAGTTAGTGGAACAATAATCCCGTTAATATCCATGCTACTGACCTTTGTTATAAGTATCGCCTATTGCCGTATTGTTAAAGTCACGCCGACTCGTACGGGAATTTTTTCCACAATGTTTACTTGCTCTAATACAATCTTTATCGGATTACCTATCAACTTGGCAATCTTCGGTGGAGAATCTGTCCCATATGTCCTGCTCTATTATATTGTCAATACATCGATTTTTTGGACCCTGGGTATCTACTTCATCGCCCGCGATAATCCTCAAATTGAACAGGCAACCGTCAATTTTCATATCGTACCGATTTTGAAAAAGATTTTTTCTCCAGCATTGCTGGGCTTTTTGATTGGTTTGTGCGCTGTACTGGTAAATATCACTGTTCCGGCCTCCATCGCAACTTTTCTGGGATATCTCGCTAATTTAACAACACCATTATCGATGTTTGTGATTGGGATTATCGTCTATAATGTCGGAGTCAAAAATCTGACGTTGAACAAGGATATTATCGGAGTACTCATTGGACGCTACGTGATTTCACCATTGATTGTTTGGCTGTTAGGGCAATGGATTAGCATACCACCCTTGATGCTCTCTGTTTTTATTATCCAATCCGCGATGCCGGTACAAAACTCCGTGCCAATCTTAGCTCGCTCCTACGCTGCTGATCAGCAATTCGCCGCCTCTTCATTGGGTTATTCTGTTTTGCTTTATCTCGCTTATATTCCGCTATTATTGAAATTGATACTATAAAACAAGCCTTCGAGCACGGACTCGAAGGCTTTTCTTTTGCTATTTAGTAATGATTTTATCAAGACTTGCTAACGCATTTGCCATACGTGCAATAATCGCTAATTGATTCAAGCGATTGTCACGAACTTTTTCATCTTCTACCATAATCATCGTGTCGCTGAAATAACGTTGGATGACTGGACGCAGGTTCGCCAAAGTTTGATAGTTTTCAGACATGCTTTGGTTAGCAAATTCATCTTCGGCTTCTTTCACCGCTTCATACAATTCTTTTTCACTATCATTTTCAAACAGTTTTTGATCTACTTTGAAGGTGATTGTTGATGGATCGATCTTCTTCGTCAAGTTGATGACACGAGTCAAAGCTTCCATCGCTTCTTTAAAATGCTCATCACTCAAATGCTGATCGAGAATTTTTGCGGTCTTGAAGACCTGCACGAGATCGTCTTGATGTGAATCTACGACTGCGTCAATGATATCATGACGAACATTATACATTTGCAGACGTTGACGGATACGGCCCTTAAAGAACTCGATGAATTCTTTTTGGTCGCGGTTAAAATGGATACCGTAGTCTAAAACATCTTCGTTGATTGCATCTACGATCGCGCCTTGCATATCAGTGAATGGGAAGGTCCAGCCTTGAGCTTCGACAATCCGCACGATACCGTAAGTTTGACGACGCAATGCGTAAGGGTCATTTGAACCGCTTGGGATCATTCCTACAGCGAAGAAGCCTAGTACGCTGTCAATCTTATCGGCAATCGCTAAAACAGCACCAATCGCTGTTTGAGGCAAGTCTCCTTCAGACGAGATCGGTAAATAGTGTTCGCGAATTGCTGTCGCCACGGCTGTTTTTTCCCCTTTTAACAGGGCATATTTTTCACCCATGATTCCTTGTAGCTCAGGGAATTCACCCACCATATTTGTCACCAGGTCAAACTTGTAGATCTCTGATGCACGTTTCAGATCTGCCAGCTCTTCTTCACTCAAACCAACACGATTACCGATAACCTGACTAATCAAGCCGACACGTTGCATTTTTTTATACATGCTGCCGATTTTTTCATGGAAGGTTACGTTCTTCAATTTTTCAACGCAGTCTTCAATCGTTAGCTTCTTGTCTTCTTCAAAGAAGAATTCACCGTCTTCTAAACGAGCAGCTAAGACTTTTTGATTTCCTTTGATGACGTTGTCTAGTTTTACACTGTTTCCGTTCCGGACAGAGATAAAATGCGGTAACAGCATCCCAGCTTGATTGCGCACTTCAAAGTACCGTTGATGTTCCTTCATAGAAGTAACCAACACTTCTTCTGGCACTGACAAGAAGCGTTCTTCAAAGTCCCCAACAAAAGCTGTTGGATATTCAACTAGGTTTGTAACTTCTTCTAACAAATCAGGATCAAGATCGATTACCCATTTATTCTTTTCAGCAATCTCTCCGATTTGTTCCACGATCATTTGTTGACGTTTATGAGCATCAGCAATAACGAATTGTTCTTCCAATTTCGCTTCGTATTCGCTTGGATCAGCAAGCTCTACTTGATCGCCTAGGAAGCGATGACCCACAGTTGTGCGTCCTGTTTGTACATCCAATAGCTCGAAGGGAATCACCTCATCGTCCAACAATGCGATGATCCAGTGAATCGGACGAACGTATTCAAACATCGTATCGCCCCAGTGCATCATAGTTGGGAAGTTCAAGCTCTTCACGACATCTAACAGTCCGGTTAAGACTTCCTTGCTTTCTTTTCCGTGGATGTATTTTGTGACATACACATATTCCACACCGTTTAATTCACGGAAAGTAATGGCATCTGTCGTCAAGCCTTGACCGCGAACGAAGCCTTCTGCTGCCTTGCTCCAGTTGCCTTCAGCATCCAATGCAATCTTCTTCGCTGGACCTTTGACTTCTTCTTGCACGTCTTCTTGGCGATCAGGAATATTGGTTACTCGAATCGCTAAACGACGTGGGGTCGAGAAGGTCTCGATAGATTCGAAGGTCAGACTATTTTCTGCTAAGAATTTTGAGACTTTTTCTTCTAATTGTTTGATACTTGGCCAAACCACGTGGGCTGGCATTTCTTCTAAACCGATTTCTAATAGTAGATTTTTCGCCATCTTATTTGCCCTCCTGATTCAATAATGGGAAGCCCAGTTTTTCCCGTTCCGCTACGAAGATCTTCGCAACTGAACGCGCCATGTTACGGATACGAGCCAAGTAGCCCGCACGTTCAGTAACGGATACAGCCCCGCGCGCATCTAACAAGTTAAATGTGTGGCTGCATTTTAAAATATAATCATAGGCTGGATGCACTAGATTTTCATCAATACAGCGTTTTGCTTCTTTTTCAAATTTTTCAAAATTATCTAAAAGCATTTCTTGATTGCTTTCCTCAAAAGAATATTTTGAATGCTCATATTCAGGTTGTTTGAAGATTTCGCCGTATTTAACCCCAGCGCTCCATTCCAAATCATAGACACTGTCAACTTCTTGGATGTAAGAAGCCAAACGTTCCAAACCATAAGTCAATTCAGAAGTTACAGGATGACATTGCAGACCGCCGACTTGTTGGAAATACGTGAACTGAGTGATTTCCATTCCATCAAGCCAGACTTCCCAACCAACACCAGCACAACCCATTGATGGATTTTCCCAGTTGTCCTCTACAAAACGGATGTCGTGCTCTAGCGGATCGATTCCCAATAGGCGTAGGCTATCCAAGTACAACTCTTGAATGTTTTTTGGAGAAGGCTTCATAACCACTTGGAATTGGTGATGCTGATACAAACGGTTCGGATTTTCTCCATAACGTCCATCCGCTGGCCGACGTGAAGGCTCAACATAGGCCGCACGCCAAGGCTCAGGTCCGATCGCCCGTAAAAAAGTATAGGGACTCATTGTTCCTGCCCCTTTTTCTGTGTCGTAGGCTTGCATTAGCATACAGCCATTATCTGACCAAAACTTTTGTAACGACAAAATCATTTCTTGCACTGTTAATTTGCTCATTCTGTTTCCTCCTGGTTTATTATTGAAGTTTATTTATCTTTCGACTTGCAGGGCAGCTAGCTCAATTGAAGGAAGTTCATTTTTCCAAAAAAACGGGAAAATAAACTTATGATCGAACTAACGAAATAATAAGGTTGAAGAACTCACAGTCGACTCAAAAGCTTAATGTACATAAATTTTTTTCAAAATTTATACTTATCGTCGTCGACATATCATCCAACTAAACAGCTTTTCAAGATATTCAAAATAAAGACCTTATTTAGCGTATCAGCTAGAACAAACTGCGAAAAGTTGGATTGACAAAAAAATCCCTATGCCGAAATAATCGACATAGGGACGTATCAACGCGGTTCCACCCTACTTCCAAGCAGTTGCTTGGCAGCTTTCACTCAATGTGCTCACAAACGCCAACAAAATTTGTTTCCCATTCAGGCTTCCACTCTCCCTGACTCGCTGTGTGTTTCACAAATTTTTAATTTGATCCTCGCACCTATTCAACTTGGTTCTATAATAGCGACACTAGACCCCTTTTGTCAAATCTTTCTGCTGACTATAGGGATACTTTTCGCGACTTCTATAGTAATTAATCGATTGGCTAGTCAAAAGGGATCGGCTGGAAAATACCATCCTTCAATTGCATGGTCTCTGTAAATCCGATCGATTTTAATAATTCGACTGTTTCCAGGAAATGGCAAGTCAATGTCGATGTCTCATGACTGTCGCTGGTGATGATAATCGGACAATCTCGCTCCTTCAATTGCTTCAGTAAGAATGGATTAGGATAAGGTGTCGTTCGCCAATTACGAGAAATCGCACCTGTATTGATCTCCACCATACCATCATAGGTTTGGATAATATCGATCACATCATTCAATGCCTTCAATGCGATTCCTTGATATTCAGCACTATCTTCGTCCAACCAAGGATTTTTCTCATTGAATTTGGTAATCAAATCAAAATGACCAACAATCTTCGAATGATTCTGATGGATATGCTTCACTACCGTATCATAATAGTCGCGGACCATGTACAATGAATCTCCCTGATACCACTCGTCCAAGGTCTTCATCAGACTTTCAGGACTTTCATCAACACTGCGAAAAATGCCTTGACGCGGTGGAAAATAATGCACCGAGCCAATGGTGTAGTTATAGCCTTTTATGGGATCAGCACTATAATAATCCCATTCCAAGCCAATTCCGATAGTTAGCTTGCCCATTAACCTTGCTTTGAGATCACGTAAGGCTTCCTGGTAGGCAACCTCATTCTGCACACCTAGACAGCTGGGATCAAAAAGTGCTGGTGAGTGACAGGTAAATCCTAAATCCGTAAAGCCTAAATCGATCGCGGCTTGCGCCATATCTTCCAAGGTATCTTTTCCATCACACCACGTACTGTGGGTGTGAGCATTTGAATAGAACATCGCTGATTCCCCCTATTGCATCGGTTCTTGTTTGACTTTTTTATCGACAACGTGGCGATTCGCTAGCTCTTGACGAACTTCCGTCAAATCGATGCCCATCTCCACCATCAATACAAGAACATGATACACCAAATCAGAGATTTCAAAAATGGTTTCGTTATGATCTTCCTTCATGGCTCCGATCACGACTTCCGTTGATTCTTCTCCGACCTTTTTCAGAATCTTCTCGATACCCTTTTCAAACAAGTAGCTAGTATAGCTGCCTTCCTGTGGTGTCTCTTTACGCCCCTTGACCAACTCATATAACGCATCGATCGTCGCTTGCTTGTCTTCACCGTACATGACTTCATTGAAGCAGCTTTCTGCCCCTGTATGACAAGCTGGTCCGTCTTTTTTGACCTTCGCGACTAGTGCATCCTGATCGCAATCCAATTTCATTGAAACTAAATGCTGATAGTTGCCGCTGGTCTCGCCTTTGCGCCATAATTCCTTACGGCTGCGAGAATAAAAAGTCATCAGTTGATCCTTTAAAGTTAATTCATAGCTCTCCTGATTCATATAGGCTAACGTCAAGACTTCATTGGTTTCAGCGTCTTGTACGATCACTGGGATCAACCCTTGTTCGTCAAATTTTAGTTCAGTCATAATATCTCCCCTAAACGATACGGACAGGAATATCTGCCGCCATCAATTGTTTTTTCAGATCCGGAATCTTCACTTCACCATAATGGAAAATCGATGCCGCTAAACCAGCTTCAATCTTCGGCAATTGGAATAAGTCAATGAAATCTTCCGCTTTTCCAGCACCGCCTGAGGCCACGATCGGCAATGAAGTAATCTCACTGACTGCTTTCAGCAGCTCCAGATCAAAGCCTTGCTTCACGCCATCAGTATCCATACTGTTGAGAACTAACTCCCCGGCACCCAACTGCTCGCCTTGACGAATCCATTCCAAAGCCTCTAATCCAGTATCTTCCCGACCGCCTTTAGCAAATACATGCCATTGATCGCCAACCCGACGAATATCGACCGACAAAACAACACATTGACTGCCATAGCGTTTGGCACCTTCTTCGATCAGCTGAGGACGACGGATCGCACCGGAATTGACACTGACCTTATCCGCGCCGCAATTCAAGACCCGTTCAAAGTCAGAAACCTCATTGATACCGCCGCCGACCGTCAAAGGAATAAAGACTTCTGAGGCGACACCCTTCAAAATATCGGTAAACAAACCGCGTTCTTCTGCTGAAGCCGTGATATCGTAAAAAACCAATTCATCCGCACCCTGCTCATTGTAAAAACGAGCCAAGGTTACCGGATCATTGACATCTTGCAAACCAGCGAAATTGACGCCTTTAACTACGCGTCCATCCCGAACATCTAAACATGGCACAATTCTTTTTGCAATCATTGGTCATCCTCCTTGCCGGCTGCTAAAACATCCTCTAGCTTTAAGCTGCCATTGTATAATGACTTGCCAACGATTGCGCTTGAAACACCTAGTTGCTTCAAGCCTTCGATATCCTTCAACGAAGCGACACCACCAGAAGCGACGATCTCGATATTCAACTGATTGAGTTTTTCATACAATGGCAGGTTAATCCCTTCACCTGTGCCATCGCGGGAAATTTCGGTAAAGATAATCGTCTCAGCACCCCACTCAACTAATTGCTGGCAGAACTCATAAGCATCCGTTTCGGTTTTTTCCAGCCAGCCTTCGACAGCGACTTTTTCATCTTTCGCATCGACCCCGATTGCGATCTTATGGCCATATTTTTTCAGCATCGCTTGGGTGAATTCCGGATCTTTTTGCGCGATCGTTCCAAGAATGACCCGATCCACGCCCGCGGATAAGCAATGCTGGATGGTTTCTTCATCACGAATGCCGCCGCCGACTTCTACGAATAGATTGGTGTTTTCAACAATCTTTTTGGCAATCCCAAAATAATGCAATTTACCCGCCTTGGCACCATCCAAATCAACGAGATGCAGATACTTCGCACCCGCTTTTTCAAACGATTGCGCAAACGCTACTGGATCATCGCCAAATACTTCTTTTTGATCATAATCGCCTTGATACAAGCGAACGACTTTTTCATCTAAGAGATCAATTGCTGGGAAAATTTTCATACTGGCACCTCCGTGAATGCTTTTAGAATCTTCAGACCTACATCGCCGCTTTTCTCTGGATGGAATTGGGTCCCGAATACATTCTTATTTTGCACGATTCCCGGAATTGAGATTCCGTACTCACTGTCAGCGACCAAGTGCTCTTGGCAATCCGTTGCATAATAGCTGTGAACATAGTAAACAAAATCATTCTCGCCTAACGATTTTACCAGCGGGCTTTCCTGATTTTGCACGTCTAAGCGATTCCAGCCAATCTGCGGAACCTTTAAATCAATCTGTGCTTGGTCAAAGGCTTCCCGCATTGACACGATCCGACCGGGAATCAAGCCTAATCCAGGATGCTCACCAAATTCTTCACTCTTATCAAAGAGCAGCTGCATCCCTAAACAAATCCCTAAAAAGGGTTTTCCCGAAGCCGCCAGTTCTTGAATCGGCTCGACTAAGTCTAACTCTTCCAGCTTTTTCCGCGCATCGCCAAAGGCCCCGACACCCGGTAAAATAATCCGATCCGCTGCCTTTAATTCATCTAAAGAACGCGTGACCTTACACTCCACTTCTAAATATTCCAGTGAGCGCGACAAACTAAACAAGTTGCCGACACCATAATCGATAATTGCTAGCATAGGCTTCCCCCTTAATTGATCGTTCCTTTTGTTGATGGAATCTCATCTGGCGCCAACTGGTTGATTGCCACTGCATCTCCTAAAGCACGACCAAAGCCTTTAAAGCAGGCCTCTACGATGTGGTGGCTGTTCTTGCCGGCTATTTGGTGTAAATGGATAGTCGCGCCTAACTCACGTGCAAAGGCGATGAAAAATTCTTCGACCAGCTCCGTGTCAAACTGCTGTCCGATTTTTTCTGTCGGAATATCCAGCTCAACCACTGCCATTCCGCGGCCGCTGATATCGATCGCCGACATTACTAAGGCCTCATCCATCGGTAAAAGCATACTGCCGTAGCGTTTGATGCCGCGACGTTCGCCGAGACTCTCAGAAAAAGCCCGACCGATCGCGATCGCCACATCCTCTGTCGTATGGTGAGCATCTACTTCAATATCGCCATCACAAACCAGCTCAAGATCAAAACGGCCATGCCGAACAAATAATTCCAACATATGATCCAAAAAGCCTACACCTGTCTTGATTGTTTGTATCCCTGTGCCGTCAACTGTCAATGCCAACTGAATCTTTGTTTCGGATGTATTGCGCGTCACTTCCGCTTTTCTCATGCGTCCACCTCTTCTAATATAGTCATCAAAGCCGCTACCAGTTGTTCCATCTGTTCTTGTGTACCCACTGTAATCCGAAGATAATCTTTTGTCCGAGGCTGATTGAACCAACGGACTAAAATTTTCTTTTCTCTTAAAGCGGTGAATAGAGTTTCACCTGATATTTTCGGGTGCTTCGCAAATAGAAAGTTTCCCTGACTGTTTGTTTGTTCAAAGTCTAATTTATTCAGCTCTTGCTTGCTCCACTCTCGGACTTGGATCGTTTCTTGAATCTTCTGATCCACGTATTCCTGCTCCTGCAAGACAGCTCCACCAGCGGCTTGGGTTAAGCTATTGACGTTGTATGGATTCAGACTGAACCGCAAACGATTCATATCCGCAATTAATTCGACATTCCCAACACCAAATCCCAAGCGTGCTCCTGCCAATTGGCGAGATTTTGAAAAAGTTCCTACGACTAGCAAGTTCGAATAGCGATCGATCAAAGAAACCATTGATTCGCCTCCAAAATCGATATAGGCCTCATCCACAACCACTAACCGATCAGGATGCCGCTCGATAAACTCACAAATTTCAGCTTGTGCTAGCTGAATTCCCGTGGGTGCGTTCGGATTGGCGAAAATCACCGTTCCTGATAGTTCATCATAGTCCTTTAGCTCAAGGGAAAAATCATCTTGCAAAGGAACGATCTGCGCATCCACTTGATACAATCCGCTATAAACCTTATAGAAGCCATAGGTTACGTCAGGAAAAGCAATGCCTTTTTCTGTAAAGCCCTGAAAAATATATGAGAGCACTTCATCACTGCCATTTCCAAGAAAAAGCTGTTCTTTCTTCACACCCAAATATTTTGCCAGTGGATTTGCGACATCCTCGACCGCAATATCTGAATAACGATTTAAGCTATGTGAAGCTTCAGACACTGCCTTTTGAACGGCTGGAGCGGGCGGGTAAGGACTCTCATTAGTATTCAATTTAATGTATTCCTGTTCATTGACTTGTTCACCCGGTGTATACGGAGTTAGATTCTGATATTTTTGATTTAAAAATGTCATTTCTTTTCCTCCCTGCGTACTTTCATGGAGCGGGCGTGACCCATCAGGTCTTCTGTTTCCGCAAATAGTTCCACTCCTGAAGCGACTTCATTCATAGCCTCTTGCGTATAGTAAAGGTAACTGCTCTTCTTAATAAAATCATCCACAGACAGCGGCGAATAGAAACGCGCGGTTCCTTCTGTTGGTAAAGTGTGATTCGGTCCCGCAAAATAATCCCCTAAAACTTCTGGTGTGTAGTGACCTAAAAAGACACTGCCAGCATTTTCAACTTTTCCTAACAAAGCAAACGGCTCCGCCACAGATAGCTCTAAATGTTCCGGTGCGATTTGATTGGAGATCGAAACAGCTTCCACTAAATCTTTTACCAAAATAATCTTACCATTGCTTTCAATGGCTGCCTCAGCAATCTCTTTACGCGGCAATTCGGCTAACTGCTGCTCTAATTCTGCCTGAACTTGTTCGATCAATGTTTCTTCGGTCGTTACCAAAATCGCCTGCGCCAATTTATCGTGCTCTGCCTGTGCCAGCAGATCAGCTGCGATCCAACGCGGATTCGCTGTGTCATCTGCCACAATCAAAACATCACTAGGTCCTGCGATCATATCGATATCAACTTCGCCATACACCATGCGCTTCGCTGTTGCTACATAAATATTTCCCGGTCCTACGATTTTATCGACTTTTGGAATTGTCTCTGTTCCGTAGGCAAGCGCCGCTACACCATGAGCCCCGCCGACTTTATAGATTTCGTCTACACCAGCGATCGACGCTGCCGCTAAGATTGCAGCAGGAACATTTCCTTCACTATCTGTTGGAGTCATCATTACAATCTTCTTCACACCAGCGATCTTTGCTGGCAATACATCCATCAAAACAGTGCTGGGATACGCCGCCGTTCCGCCGGGCACGTATACCCCGACACGAGCTAATGGCAAGATTCGTTGTCCCATCACAACGCCACTTTCCTCAGTTGAGACAAAGCCTTGACGGACTTGTTTTTTATGGAAAGCTAGAATGTTTTCCTTTGACTGCTCCATCACTTTTAGTAATTCCGGTGAAACTGCCTGCAAAGCTGCATCGATCTCAGCTTTACTGACTGTTAGCGAATCTAAAGTAACATGATCGATCTCTTCGATTAACTGATAAAGTGCCTGATCACCATCAGTTCGCACCCGCTGAATGATTTTTTTTACGACATCCGAAACATCCGGTGTTTCAGAAAAATCACGTGCCAGAATATCGTTTAATGTGTCTTTTTCAGTCGAATAAACTCTCATAGTTGCTTCCTCACCTTCTCGATTACCTTTTGAATTCGTTCTTGTTTAAAGCGCCATGTCGCATTGTTGATAATTAAACGGGCAGAAGAAGGCGCGATTTCTTGAATGACCTTCAAATCATTTTCTTTTAAAGTAGTTCCTGTTTCGACGATATCAACGATTACATCGGACAACCCTAATAATGGCGCCAACTCGATCGAACCGTGCAGGTGAATCAATTCCACGGAGCGTCCAAGTCCTTCATAGAACTCGCGAGTGATTGTCGGGTATTTAGTTGATACACGCAGGGGTCGAGAGAAATCTTCTTCAAAATCATTGTGTGCCGCCACTGCTAATTTACAGACACCCATATGCAGATCTAAAAATTCGATTACCTCCGCTTTGCTTTCTAATAAAATGTCCTTTCCAACAACACCGATATCCGCTGCTCCATGCTCCACATAGATCGCCACATCACTGGGCTTCACTAAAAAGAAGCGCAGCTTGTTGTTCTCGTCGGTAAAAATCAGCTTGCGATTGTCTTCAAATACTCCCTCTGCTGCCACACCAGCTTTGGTAAAGAGCTCATACACCGCATCCCCCATACGTCCTTTTGGCAGCGCGATATTTAAATATTCCGAGCTTTGAGTATCATCTGGAAGCTTTTGTCCGACGTGATTCAACTTCATGCCGAAACCGATCGCTCCTTGATCTTTTCCTTGACGACTCATCAAACGATCATAGCGGCCTCCGTAAAGAATCGTTTCCCGTGCTTCTTTAATGAAACCTTGGAACAATAATCCACTATAGTAATCCGCATCATTCATGATGGAAAAATCTAAGCGCAGCCGAATTTTTTCAGACAATTGTTCTTCCTGCATGGCTTTGTATAATTGTTTCAGTTCTTCCAAACCAGCCTGCGCTTCGGGATAAGACGCTAATAAGACTTTGGCACGCTGATACTTCGTTTCAAAATCTCCTGACATTCGTACTAGTTTGGCTAAATTATCCGATTCTTCCTGAGATAATCCAGCCTTTGTTGTCAGCTCGTCCATGCCGTGAGAACTTTTATCCCGCAGACAATCCAGTACCTTTTGACGATCCTCAACTGGAAAACGATCACAAATACCGTTAATTATCCCCATATGAGAAAGATCCAACGTTCCTTCACCGACTTGAGCCAAACTTTCCCAAGCCAGCTTTAATACTTCTAGCTGATCGTCCCACGTTATCTCATCAATGATCTCTAAACCGATTTGATAAATCTTTTGATACTCGCCAGCTTGACGGTCATGACGATAGACATCTTCCACATAGTACACTTTCCGCGCCTCACCAGCGGGCGTGTTTTTTGCGATCGATAACGTCACATCGGGTTTCAAAGCCATTGTTCGTCCGTCATTCCCAGTAAAGGTAATAATAGAAGAATTCCGTAAAAAGTTATAGCTTTGTTGATAATTTCCGTATTCTTCGAAGTTATTTAGGTGATAAGGATGAAAATGATGCTGAGTATATAACTTTCTTAGCTTCAATTCGATTTGTTCCTCTGGTCTCAGTACTTTCCATAATTCTTCCAAACTTATCACTCCTAATTCATTTTTATGTATTTAATTTTCTTTACAGAAAATTAAGTCTGATTTTCATCACCTATATCATCCAACTAAACTCTTCGAATCATGGTTAGTGGCTGATTGATACGGTCTTTCTTTACTGACACTTGTTAAACTCGCAAAGTTGGACTGACATCCTAATTCGTTTTTGAGTAAATTTTTCAAAATTGAAAAATTGTGTCTGGTTTTCATTTCATATACCAGTTTCATTGAAAAATCCTTAGTGTTTTCTAACAATATTAATTGTTTTGCCATAAATTAGCAATGGTAATCTGTGAAAGAACCCACATTTAGAAAAATTTGCGAAAAAAATCTGATATACTTTTGGGTATATAAAATGAAAAAGCGAGGGGATGCGAATGTTTCAAAAATTGGGTGAGAAATATCGAAAGTTGGATTTGTTGCTGAGGAAAAAGGTGCATCTTTATTTATTGCTACTTTTAGCGGCGTTCATGATTACTTCAATAGTATTAAATGTTTACAGAAACCAGCCTTTGTTTTCTAATCTTGATACTGGCTTTACTATGTTCTGGGTTTACATAGTTGGTTATCTTGCTTCCCGGATACCTAATAGAAATGGTTGGCGATTTCTATTTTGTTTTATTCTGAATTTTATTCCTTTATTGATTGAGAGTATTGTTCAGAAAAGTATCGTAGATTACACCTCAATCATCATAATAGCTGTGGTAGCAGGATTCTTAGGTAGTGTCTCCTTCCTTTGTTTGTTTACCCTGTTTAATAAAAGCTATCAGGAGGGAGATTCGAACAATGGCTCAACGAAATCTTAAACGAAAGTATTTCAGTAATGATTTTCTTATTTTGAGTTTAGCTGTTGGAACACTTCTCTTTAACTGGTTGCGAGACCTTTTCATAAACGGCTGGTCACTAAAAAGTGCCTTTAACATCCTCATCGTGTTACTGTTCTTGGTTTGCTCCTATGTTATTGAAATGAAAACAAGCTTATCAAATAAGTTCCGAATACTATTTTATTTCCTATACTTTTTTGTCATCGGGACATTTGCGTCGGCAGTCATTCATCAGAACCAGCTAAACGGCCAAATGATTTTCCTTTACATTTTTCTATCTTTCATTGGCAGTCTGGCCTGGCTATTCATCTGTAAACAATTAAAGACAAAAAAATAAGCTGCAGCCCAATTGATGGTTCTGCAGCTTATTCTTCATTTTTCGGCTTCAACACATCTTGCCACTCGCTCATTTGATCGATGAACTTTTTACTCTTTAGATGTAAGCCGATATATTCTTCATACAGTTGATCCAGCGTTTGCCGGATCGCTTTTTTTGTTTCAGGCTTCAAATTGATCGTGTTGATATTCTCATAGGTTACACTGTTAAACAAGCGGATAAAATAAATTGCACGCGGATCGGCATGATAGCGATGCTGGTCTAAATGCCAGTGATCCTGACAAAGCACGCCATTATACTTCGAGGAGAAATCGAAGGCGCCTGTTTTCTTTCCACAGACTCCGCAGGCTTGCCAGTTCAAGGATATACCAAAGCGCTGCATGATCTGAACTTCAAAGATATTCATGATCGTCTCACCATCGGCACCGTCATTCATTCGCTGCAGTGCCTCGCGTGTAAATCCATAGAGTGCTGGATCATATATGTGGTCTTCAATCGCCGCATCAGTTAAACCTAGAATGTAGGAGCCATAAGCATTCAGAAAAATATCCTCCTGCAGCTTTCGCATAGGCCGAACATCCTTCGCGCTATTCAAAAAAGAAAGTCCGTCAGTTTTCAAATTCCCGATGAAGACCGCTTCCGTAAATGGCTGAACCGCCGTCTGTAATGGATTATTCGGTCGATGGATGCCTTTAGCGAAAAACATCACCTTGCCTGCTGATTCAGTAAAAATCTTGATTAGCTTGTCTTTCTCCTTGTAATCGCGACTGAATAAAATGAGTCCCTTTGTTTCTCCAACCTGTGCCATCTATATTCACCTCTCTTCGATAAGAAAAAGGGTTGTGGACTACCGCCACACCCTTTTTTAAATGAAAGGTGTCTAAAACACCTTAAAATTGTTAATAATCGTCTTTGCGATAGCCGTAATCTTGCAGATACGTCTGCTTGTCACGCCAATCCTTTTGGACCTTAACCCAAAGCTCTAGATAAACTTTATCGGCTAAAAGGGTCTCAATATCTTTACGGGCTTGTGTACCGATATTTTTCAGCATCTTACCGCCTTTTCCAATGATAATCCCTTTTTGACTCGTACGTTCCACGATGATCGTTGCTTGGATGTGAACCTTGTCATTCTCATCTCGCTTCATGGATTCGGTCACGACCGCTACTGAATGGGGTACTTCATCGCGAGTTAGACTCAATACCTTCTCACGGATTAACTCGGATACGATAAAGTATTCTGGGTGATCCGTGATTTGATCCTCTGGGAAATACTGCGGACCTTCATCCATTTGGTCAACTAACACCTCTAGCAGGTGCTCCACATTATTGCCTTCCGTCGCTGAGATCGGGATGATCTCTTTGAACTTCATGATTGAGCGGTAATCATCAATGATCGCCAGCAGCTCATCTGGATGAATGGTGTCAATTTTATTGATGATTAAGTAAACGGGAACATCTTGTTTGCTCAAGCGTTCTAAAATAAAATCATCACCACGTCCACGCTTTTGATCAGCACTGACCATAAACATGATCGCATCGACTTCACGCAACGCGCTGTATGCCATTTCCACCATGTAGTCCCCTAAGCGATGTTTAGGCTTGTGGATGCCGGGAGTATCAATGAAAATAATTTGCGCTTCCGGTGTCGTGTATACACCTTGAATTTTATTTCTCGTAGTTTGAGCCTTATCACTCATAATCGCAATCTTTTGCCCTACGATACGGTTCAGTAGTGTTGATTTCCCTACATTGGGTCGACCAACAATTGCCACAAAACCAGATTTATGTTCTGTCATGTAAAAATTCCCTTCTGATAACTAAAGAAAAAGCTCAATAATTTTTGGTAAAAAGATAATCACTCCAACGATTATCGCAAACACTGAAGTCACTAAGACCGCACCGGCTGCCATATCCTTGATTTTTTTTCCGATTGGATGGAAATGGCAATCCGTCACCATATCCACGACATTTTCGAATACCGTGTTGATGATCTCCACGATCCAGACAAGAAAAACCGCTAGAAAAATCCATAGCCATTCCACCACAGAAACACCTAGCAAAAACGCGACAAGAATAGCCATCAATCCAAAAGCTACATGGGCACGCATATTACGCTCTTCTTCAAAAACCGTCTTGATTCCTTGAATCGCGAATTCTAAGGAAGTGACAAAATGTTTATTCTTTTCTGTCTTATCTTTTGAGTCCATAGGCATCTAATATCTCTTTCTGTAGACCAAACATCTCTTTTTCATCCTCAGGTGTCATATGGTCGTACCCATTGATATGTAAAAAACCATGTACGGCTAAAAAACCTAATTCACGATCAAAACTATGCCCATATTCCTCTGCTTGTTCAGCGGCCCGTTCTGTAGAGATCATGATATCGCCTAAGTTCCGCGGCATCGGATCTTCTTCATCCATGATGATCGGAACTTCGTCTTCACCTTCTTCTTCCAGTGCAAAGCTGATCACGTCAGTCGGTGCATCCTTGCCGCGATAATCACGATTGATAACTTGGATTGCGGCATTATCCATGAAAGTAACGGACATTTCTGTATCCTTCGGCAGCTCTAAGTAGTCAGCCGCAAATTGTAGTACACCATCAATTTCTTGAATTTTTTCATCAGAGACTTGCTCTGTTTCGTCAATAAAAGTAATATCCATTACTCTGCCCCTTTTTTCTCTTGCTCTTCTTTCATTTTCTCAGCCTCTGATTGCATTTTCGGATACTTGATCCTTGTATGGAAAGTCGAGCCTAATCCACTGATCAAGGATTTTTCAACAATGCGTATTTCCTTTAATGTCAAACCAGAATCATCGAGTTGACCATCATTGATCCGTTCTTCAATCAGATTATGAACAAACTCTGTAATTTTATCGATTGATGGATGATCCATCGCCCGCACCGCTGCCTCACAACTGTCTGCGATATTCACGACCCCAGCTTCACGTGTTTGCGGTTTTGGACCCGGATAACGAAAATCGGCTTCCGTCGTTTCCGGATTTCGTTCTTTTGCTTTGATATAAAAGAATTTCATCAAAGTCGTGCCATGATGCTGATAACAAATATCGATCACCATTTGAGGCATCTTGTATTCTTTTAAAATTTTCG
This sequence comes from Enterococcus sp. GPZ-007, assembly GCF_059374735.1. Taxonomy (NCBI): domain Bacteria; kingdom Bacillati; phylum Bacillota; class Bacilli; order Lactobacillales; family Enterococcaceae; genus Enterococcus; species Enterococcus sp. GPZ-007. Next base: position 40,177 of record NZ_JCAFYN010000003.1, read on the forward strand.
CCCCTTCAATCACGTGACCGAAGATGATCTGCTTACTATCCTCCGGCAATAGGAAATTATGAGGATTTTCAGCACCAGTCGGCAGATTTTCAACAAAGAAATTTGCATGACGGATCTTACCGATATCATGATAATAGCAAGCAACTCGTGTCAAAAGTGAACGACCACCGATCTCAGCCACTGCATTGGCACTCAAGTTTGCCACCATCATCGAATGATGATAGGTTCCTGGTGCTTCCTCTAACAATTGCTTCAGCAATGGATGGTTTGGATTACTCAACTCATTCAAGGTGATCACACCACTATCTGTCACCAAAATTTCAATGTACGGCTGAAGCCCCATCCCCATAATAAAGGACAGAATACTGGCAGCAAAAGCAGCTAGCAATAACGTCCATGTCTGCGAATCAGAAAAGGACATTCCTTGATAGATACTTAAAATGATTGACCAAGCGATCGGAAAGGCAACGACCCAAAGCATCGCTTGCTTTACTTGATCGGATAATCGTCTTTGCTTTACCATAACCGCTAACGTACCAGAGAATAGATACGTCATCAAAATGACTGGCAGCATATTCGTTCCGATGGCATTGTAATAAATAAACAACGCAAATACTGTTTGGAATACAGCCGACATCGCTCCTGCACGACGATTGACAAAGACTGTCAGGATCAATGGCATAAAGGCTGCTGGGAAGAACAACGCCAAGCTATTGGAGTTGCTGCCTTGGAAGGCCTGCAGTATCTTCATAATAAAGATACCGATGGTCATCGTTGCGCTATAGAACAAAATAAAGCGTACACGTTGAAATTCCACTTCAAATTGCCGACTATAGAACCATAACAGCACCCCTTGTAGAATGGTTGCCAAAACCATGGCAATTAATGGGAAAACAGACGTGCTTGAACTGGTCAAGCCCAATAGTTTCAATTTATTAATCGCGTTGGCATCAATTTGACTTCCTTCACGAACAATGACTTCACCTTGATAGATCATCACTGGCTGAACAGAATCACTGGCTTGCTCTTTTAGTTCATCCGTTCGCTTCTGATTTAAGGAATCATTAATCACGACTCCCTCTTCTAGCAAATATCGAATAGCTTGATTGGCCTCATCTGATAAGCCCAAGCCTTGAATCTTATCAATGGCTTGTTGCTTATACTCAGCCAGATCACTTTGACGGATTCGTTTCGCCATTTGTTCATCCAGCAGTTTCAGTGTTTCTGTTCCAACCTTCGTCAAATCAGACGAGCTCAGCTGTACGACTGCTTCATAAAACTCTTCAGGCAATTGTTGATAAAAGGTCACTGTATCTGGGTCTAACCCCTCAAAGTTCTTTTTGACAGCCGCTATGCGTTCATCGACAGTTGGCTGAGGAACCTTTTCACCATCTTTAGCCTGCGATACTTTGGTTTGATAGCTTTTATCTAGATCGCTATTGGCTGTTTTAATCAATTGAATTAATTGACTGACACGATCATGCTGAGTTTGAGCCAAATCCGCCTGATAGGTATATTCTGGCGTAACGGCTTCCGCAGCAAGCTGACGCTTTTGTGTTGTTTCAGCTTTATTTTCGATTGTTTTATTGGCACGGATACTCTCTGTGGCAACCTGACCTTCTTTGTAATCCACACTTTTTTGGATCACACTAGTCAGCATCGTCAAAACTAAAACAACGGTAAACGAGCCTATAATAATCGGTATTAATTTTGAACCTAACTTTTTCAGCAAGTTATTGATGGGTCGATTTAACATCCAATTCCCTCCTGACTACTTTTCTTGATGTCGTAGGTTCTCATGTTCATAAGCTTCGATAATCTCTGCAACGACAGGATGTCGAACAACATCTCCTGCCTCAAAGTTTACAAAACGAATTTTTTTAATTCCCTTTAACGTTCTCTCCGCATGAATCAGGCCGCTAACTTGTCCTCGCGGCAGATCCACCTGAGAAGTATCCCCATTGACGATCATCTTAGAATTAAACCCAAGACGCGTCAAAAACATCTTCATTTGCGAAATCGTCGTATTCTGCGCCTCGTCTAAAATGACAAAAGCATCATCAAGTGTACGTCCACGCATGTAAGCTAACGGAGCAATCTCGATCACTCCACGCTCTAATAAGCGATTCGTGTGTTCTACACCGAAAATTTGGTGCAAAGCATCATACATCGGACGCAAATAAGGATCAACCTTCTCCTTCAAATCCCCCGGTAAGAACCCTAAGCTTTCACCAGCTTCTACCGCTGGGCGCGTCAAAATAATCCGTTGAACCTCACCCTTTTTCAACGCGGCGATTGCCATAACGATTGCTAAATACGTTTTACCCGTTCCGGCTGGTCCAACGCCAAAAACTACGTCAGACTTGCGAATCGCTGCGATGTAGCGGCTTTGTCCGATGTTTTTTGGACGAATCGGCTTGCCATTACGGTCTTTCAGCAATTCTTCTTCATACATCATAACGAACTCGTCAAGGTGATTCTCACGACCTAAACGTAATGCCGTCATGACATCTGGTGTAGCTACCTTGATCCCACGATCAATCAAAATCTGTAACGTACGAATAATGTCCCCTACTAATTTCGCCTCTTCCTTCGGTCCAATGATCTGAATCATTTCACCGCGAGTGTTGATCGTTGTCTCTGTATTTTCTTCTAAAAATTTTACGTGTTTATCATGGGTACCTAAAAGCATACTGATGTCATCTTTGCCATCAAGCTTTATTTCTAACGACTCAAAATCGTTGCTATTCAACAAGCGCTCATCCCTTCATAAATCATTCCTTCTTATAATACCACACTCTAAATAAAAGAAAAATTGTCTAAACTTTCGCTAAAAAGCACAAAAGAACCCGATGAACAAATCAAAAATAAATTACTACTTTTATATTTGAATAAGCTTAACAACTATGTAATTCCCCCGCAGCAACGGCAGAGATAGTTCAATAATACAAAATTTGAAACATTTAATGACATAAGTTTATTTTGCTTTGACGAAAGCTTTTTTATTGGGTTATGAGTTTTAAACTCGACTTGCATACTACGACTAAATCCAGTGACTCGAGTTCTGTGAGCTGTTGAACCTTGATGGCAGCTAGCTCATTTTAAATGAATTCATTTTTCCAAGGGCGGGAAAAATGATTCTATTTTCGTACGCATACGATTCTGCTAAACTGCTTGTCCATTTATATTGTAAAAGCTGGTAACAAAAGCCCAAACTCGACAAACTGCAAAAAGCATAACTCACAAAAAAAGCCGAGAGAAATTTCTCTCGGCCTTCAATATTGCTTATTTGTTCAGAAGCTCCTTGACGATTGCGTTGACTTGATTGCCATCGGCTTTGCCTTTGACTTTCGGCATCACTGCCCCCATCACTTTACCAAATTCTTTTGGTGAAGTCGCTCCTGTTGTTGCAATTGCATCTGTAACGATCGCGCGGATCTCATCTTCGGAAAGCTGAGCCGGCAAGTATTTTTCAACAATTACGATTTCCTTTTTGACCTTATCAGCCAAATCGGTGCGATCAGCTTTTTCAAACTCAGTTAGAGAATCGCGTCGCTGTTTCATCTCGCGAGATAAGACAGTCAATTCTTCTTCGTCATTCAAGTCCTGACCTTTTTTGATCTGCTCATTTTGAATCGAAGCTTTAAGCATCCGGATCACTTGCAAAGTCTCTTTATCTTTTGCTCGCATCGCTTGCTTCATGTCTTCATTCAAGGTAGTAAGTAGTGACAATAGAATCACTCCGTTCACAGACTAGAATTTCTTACGTTTTCTAGCTGCTTCTGATTTTTTCTTACGTTTCACGCTTGGTTTTTCATAAAATTCACGTTTGCGAGATTCTTGCAGAGTCCCTGCTTTTGAAACGGAACGTTTGAAGCGACGAAGAGCATCGTCAAGAGATTCATTTTTACGAACCACTGTTTTTGACATGTAAATTCCCTCCCTCCGGGCTTGAAATGTAACCGTTTTTGTTATTGAAATGTGCTTTCAATAAACAAGACCGTCCATAAGTCATTATATCTAATGGGCTATTTTGAGTCAAGGTACTGAAGAATTTTAATTCTTAATTTATCCATTAACTTTTTGACATTTTTCACATCGCCCGTACAATTCAAAGCGGTGTCCTTCGATTTCACAGCCATCTAGTTGTTCTTTAAAAAAGTTCATCGGACACATATGGATCTCCTTTGTCGTGCCACAAACCGTGCAGATAAAGTGATGGTGATGCTCGAAATTTTCGCTACAGCTAAAGCGGAATTTCATCTCTCCCTGTAATTCGGTGTCTTCGATCAGACCGATTTCACAAAACTCTCTAAGATTGCGATATACGGTGTCATAGCTCAGCCCGGGAAATTGATTATTCAAGTGATCATAAACTTCGCGTGCTGAAACATATCGATTGGATTTGATCAAATAGTCTAATAAAGTCTCACGTTTTTTCGTATACTTAAAGCCATTTTCTTTTACCTTTGCCAAGGCCTTTTCTAATAAAGTCGTCTGAGTCATGTTATTTCCTCGTTTCAAAGTGTAATGATTCCGAATAAACAGTATGGTATAATAAATTATTACTGATTGCAAGGGAGATTTTCTTTATGGATAGCGAAAAACAAAACGAGTTAGTCACTATTTTCATCATCTCCGATTCTGCTGGAGAAACTGCTTCTAAGCTGGCACAAGCCTCGATGGCGCAGTATCCTACTGTAGAATTCTGTCTCTTCCGCCGTACCTTCGTGCACACGGAAGAATTATTGATGAAAGCCTTAAACGACGCCAAAGCCGAAAATGGCATGATCATCTATACATTGATTGATCCAAAATTATCGAAAATTGCAAAAGAGTTTTGTGAAAATGAGGACCTTTTCACGATGGACTTGTTGAATCCGGTCGTTAGTGAAATCGGACAACGCGCCCACATGGAGCCAACTGGAGAGCGTGGGGCATTACACCACTTAAATGAAAATTATTTCAAACGAATCAAAGCCATGGAATTTGCGGTTAAGTATGATGATGGAAAAGATCCACGTGGTTTCCTTGAGGCTGACGTAGTACTGCTTGGGGTTTCAAGAACCTCAAAAACGCCGCTTAGCCTATACTTAGCAAACAAAAATTTGAAGGTTGCGAACTTGCCATTGATCCCGCAAGCACATATTCCTAAACAGCTGTTTGAGATCGACCCGAAAAAAATCGTCGGATTGACCAATGATCCGGAAGTATTGATCGGTATCCGAAAAGAGCGGATGCGGGCATATGGATTGAATCCTGAAACTGCTTATTCCGATCGCGAAAAGATCCAAGCAGAGCTGAAATTTGCCAATGACCTGTATCAAAAGTTGGGCTGTGAGATCATTAATGTCGCAACACTTTCGATTGAAGAAACTGCGGCAATGATCATGAGTGCCTTGGATTTAGAAGACCATAGCTATTACTTTATGGAAGAAGAAAGCTGAGATCAAATCGATCTCAGCTTTCTTTCTTTTTGCAATTCCCTTATTCTTTCTAAGCGATAGGGTGTTATTTGATATACGTCATTCAACCAGTTGTGATAAAACAGATGAGCCTGCGCTCGCCAATAATTAAAGATCTTACCATCCTCGTAATAATTTGCAGGCTTCGCCGTGTCCAATCCTCTCTCATGATCACGCAGATATTCCTTTTCCAAGGTATCGGTCGCATATTCAAAATGCCCCATCAAAAAGACATCGTGCTCATCTTCTGAAATCAAAATAGCGGAACGCTCTGCCTCATCCTTCGCGATCACTTTGATTTTCGCCTCACGTACCTGTTCTTCATTGATGCCGGTATAACGTGACTGTGGCATCCAAAAGCGGTCATCAAAACCTCTGAACAAACGGAAGTGATGTTCGATATCCTGCTTGTAGATTCCAAATAATTTTTCCTTGAATGGAACCTTATCCACGCCAAAATGATAATAGAGTCCAGCTTGCGCGCCCCAGCAGATATGCACGACTGAGGTTACTGATGATTGGCTCCACTCCATAATCTCAACTAGTTCAGGCCAGTAATCCACTTCCTCGAACGCCATTTGCTCCACAGGTGCACCAGTAATGATCAATCCGTCATAACAGGTTTCCTTCACCTGAGAGAATTCTAAATAGAACTTATCCAAATGATTCTTGCTCGTGTGCTTATGTTCGTGGCTAGCTACTTTCAAAAAATCAACATCAATCTGCAACGGGCTTTGGCTGATCAGACGCAGCAGATGAATCTCTGTGTCGATTTTATTCGGCATCAAATTTAAAATCAACAGCTTCAGTGGACGAATGTCTTGATGCTCCGCTCTCGAGTTATCGATGGCGAAAATATCCTCTGATTCCAAAACTGACTTCGCTGGAAAATCAGGCTCTAAACGAATCGGCATGAGTTATCCCTCCAATTTGTCAAAGGCCTGTTGCAGGTCAGCAAGAATGTCCTTCACGTTTTCGATCCCGCAGGATATGCGGACCAGACCAGGTGAGATTCCCGCCTGACGCAGTTCTTCATCAGTCAATTGACGGTGTGTCGAAGTTGCCGGGTGCAACGCACAGGTACGAATATCCGCTACGTGGACTTCCAGTGAAACTAGTTCTAGTGCATCCAACCATTTTGCAGCCACTTCCTTACCCTCTGCAAATTCGACTGAAATAACGCCGCACAAGCCATTAGGTACATATTTTTGCGCCAAAGCGTAATCGGCATTACTTTCCAAACCAGGATAATTAACTTTTGCGATCGCTTTTTGTTCACTTAGGTATTTGGCCACTGTCATTGCATTCTCATAATGACGATCCATCCGAACGGGCAATGTCTCCATACCGAGATTAAGCAGAAATGAGTTTTGCGGTGAAGGCGTCGCACCTAGATCACGCATCAACTGGACTCGTGCCTTGGTAATATAAGCAGCCTGTCCAAATTTTTCAGTATAAACAATGCCGTGGTAGGTTTCATCAGGCTCCGAAAGCTGTGGGAATTTTCCATTATTCCAATTAAAGCTTCCTCCATCAACGATGACGCCACCTGTTTGCACTGCATGTCCATCCAGATACTTCGTCGTACTATGAATAACGATGTCGGCGCCAAATTCGAATGGGCGACAGAAATATGGCGTCGCAAAGGTATTATCAATTAGAAATGGAATATCCAATTCTTTTGCTACTGCGGCAAATTTTTCTTGGTCTAAGACCTTCACTGCTGGATTAGCGATCGTTTCCCCAAAAATCGCTTTCGTATTTGGTTTCGCCGCTTTCAACAATTCCTCTTTTGATGCATCTTGATCGACAAAGGTTACTTCAATACCCATTTTTCTCAGAGTATGCGCAAACAAATTGTAGGTTCCGCCATAAATATAGCTGGAAGAAATCAAATGATCGCCTGCCTCCAGGATGTTCAATACCGCGTAGAAAGTCGCTGCCTGACCTGATGAGGTACATAAGGCTCCCACACCGCCTTCAAGTGCAGCGATCTTCTCTTCCACCGCACCTGTCGTTGGATTCGCTAGCCGTGTATAAAAGTAACCTGCCGCCTCCAAGTCAAAAAGCTTTCCGATCTCATCAGTAGAGTCATAGGCATAAGTCGTACTTTGGACAATCGGCAATACCCGTGGACCTCCGTTTTCCGGTTCATAACCTGCATGTAAACATTTTGTTTCAAATTCCATGATCGTTCCTCCTAATATTTTTTTCAATATGGTAAATAGTCTATTGTCTCAGTATGATAAAAAAAGGACACTCCTGTCTTTTCATATCTGAAAGGACGGGAGTGCCGTGGTACCACCTTAGTTTAACAGCCTCTTACAAGACTGAACTTTTGTCGCATTGCTGCGAACTGCTGTAACGGGCATTCCCGTGTCGTAAGGACAATTGCTCCAAGGCCATCTTCCAACGAATCGCTGCTGCTTCTTCTCAATTACCGAAGCTCTCTGTCAAGTCCGATCAGTTGTACTCTTCTCTTCAACGCAATTAAAATATTTGCACGCCTTCTTTTTCAACAGAAAGCACATCAATCAATGCTTCATGATCATATGCTCTCATGGCTGTGACTAATTTTTCTGTATTTTCAGGTGGGCTCAACACTAAGACGGTCGGTCCAGCCCCACTTAAAAAGCTGCCATAGCCGCCATAAGCCCTGCAAAATTCACGAATCTTTTTCAGGTGGGGAACAAGATGCTGACGATGACTCTCATGCAAGATATCTTTTTCCATCATTTTGCCTGCTAATGGTAAGTTGCCATTTAAAACAGCTGCGATCATCACATTGCCAATCGAACTGGCCGTCACTGCATCGCGATAAGACAGTTCTTTCGGTAAAACAGCACGGCTTTCTGATGTCAGCAGCTCATGATTCGGAATAAAGGCAATCACGTCACAATCAGGAAACATATGCTTCACGAAGTTCACTTCATTGTTATTGTAGCTTGCCACGACAAAATCTCCGCAAATCGCTGGAGCCACATTATCAGGATGTCCTTCAATCTTGGTTGCATAATCTACTTTTTGCTGAGGCGTCATTCCTAAGCTGCCTAACCGATTGGCTAATTCGATCCCTGCTACGATGACGGAAGAACTACTTCCCAACCCGCGAGCAATCGGGATGTCTGATGTCATCGTCAGCTGGTGTGGCGTCAAGTTAGGAGCCAAATCTAGCGCTGTTTGAATCAATAGATTCTTTTCATCTGACGGAATATCACTGCCCAATTGATGCTTGATCTGCCATTTCTTGGTTTCCGGACCGATATCAATCGTCAAATACTGAGACAACGCGATCCCACACGAATCAAAGCCGGGGCCTAGGTTGGCGCTGGTTGCTGGGACGCGAATTTTCATAGGGAAGCCACTCCTTCACGTAAGTGTCGGCGCATATCCTCCAAATCACTCATCTTATTGATTTTAATATCTGTTTCGTTGATTGCTGTATCAGGATCCTTCAAGCCGTTACCGGTAAAGACAGTGACAACTGTTTCTCCTGGTTTGATCCGCCCATTCTTCACATGCTGAATCACGCCGGCTAAAGAAGCAGCCGAACCAGGCTCCACAAAGACTCCTTCTTGAGAAGCGACTTTGCGATAGGCGTTCAAAATTTCTTCATCTGTCACGGAATCGATATAGCCGTTAGATTCATCACGTGCTGCTTCCGCTAATTTCCAGCTTGCTGGGTTACCGATTCGAATAGCTGTTGCTACAGTTTCTGGTTGCTCAATTACTTTTCCTTGAACAATCGCTGCCGCACCTTCCGCTTCGAAGCCGTGCATCCGCGGTAATTCCGTTCCTTTTTTCTCATGCCATTCTTTGAAGCCCTTCCAGTAGGCCGAGATATTGCCAGCATTACCAACAGGAATCGCCAATACATCTGGCGCTTTTTCTAGTTGTTCACAGATTTCAAAAGCTGCTGTTTTTTGCCCTTCTAAACGATAAGGATTGACTGAGTTCACTAATGCAACTGCTTCAGTCTCTGCAATATCACGAACCGCTTTCAATGCTTCATCGAAGTTACCTGGGATTGAAATGATGTCCGCACCATAAGCAATCGCTTGCGCCAACTTGCCCATCGCAATCTTTCCATCAGGAATTACAACATAAGCCTTAATACCTGCGCGTGTTGCATAAGCAGCAGCAGCGGCACTTGTATTTCCAGTCGATGCACAAATAATCGCCTTTGCGCCGTCTTCTACAGCTTTTGCGACAGCCATTACCATCCCGCGGTCCTTAAATGAACCAGTTGGATTCAAGCCTTCATATTTTCCATAAAGTGTAATGCCCAATTCTTTTGATAAATTCTTCAAAGGAATCAATGGTGTGTTTCCTTCAGCCAATGCGATTTGTGGTGTCTTATCAGTGATTGGTAAATACTCTTTATATTGCTTTAATAGACCTTCGTACATGTTTATTCCCCCATAACTTTCATCAATGACAATAGTTGATAACTCGTTTTTTCCTTGATTTTCTCTTGGATCTGCATGATTTTCGTTTCGCTCGTTTCATGCGTGATCAGCACGACTCTGGCACTTTCACCATCGCCTTTTTCTTGGACGACCTGTTCAAATCCCACTTGCGTTTCAGTCATTATCTCAGCTAATTTTAAGAATTGACCAGGTTCATCCGGCATTTCTAGTGATAAGAAGTATTTGCTGATGTTTTCATCCGGCGAAGTGATTTTTGTCGGTTGCGTATACCCAGTAAAACGATGACCAACAGTATTTTTCTTCATCTTGTTAACAATCGTCATTAGATCCGCCACGATACTGGTCGCTGTTGGACGTGCGCCAGCTCCAGGACCATAATACATTGATTCACCAATCCCTGAGCTCTTAACAAAAACAGCGTTCATTTCATTATGGATCGAAGCAAGGGGATGCTCAGAAGGTACTAAGACTGGTCCAACTTCAACAGAGATCGTGTCGTCTTTTTTGATTGTTGAACCGATCAGCTTCACTGTATAGCCTAGTTGATCAGCGATCGTCACATCTTCCGCAGCCAATCCGCGAATTCCTTTGATCTTGACTTGGTCCATCGTGATAGACATCCCAAAAGCAAATTTACTCAAGATGACCATCTTGTATGCGGCATCGATCCCGTCCACATCATTGGTCGGATCACTTTCCGCAAAGCCTAGCTCTTGTGCTTCCTTCAATGTTTCATCATAAGTCCGATGTTCTTGGACCATTTTAGTCAACATATAGTTGGTCGTTCCATTGACAATCCCTAGGACTTCAGTGATATCGTCCGCCGCTAAACTATTGGCGATCGTCCGCAAGATCGGGATACCACCGGCAACACTCGCTTCATAATACAAGTTGCGTTGTTGCTCGCGTGCTAGATTAACCAATTCAGTACCATGTTGAGCCAACAGGTCCTTATTCGCAGTGACAACATTTTTGCCTGCCATCAAGGCTTCTTTGATGAAGGTTTTCGCTGGTTCGATCCGCCCCATTACTTCTACAACAATAGAGATTTCCGGATCATTTAAAATCGCGTCCAGCTCGGTAACTAACTCCAGACCATACTTTTCTGCGACTGCTTGTTTATCTTCCTGTGGCCGGATCAAGGCTTTCGTCACAACCAAGGGGCCGCCAATACTTTTTTCGATTTTATCTTTGTGATCTGCCAAAATTTCCAGGACACCGGTACCGACTACACCTAAACCTAATAGACCTACCTTGACTGCTTTTTCCATATTCCGCCTCCATTAAATTACATTCATATTAAAACTAATTTCATCGTATTCTAATAGTTAGCTATCAGTATAACAAAATTTCTGTAAAAAAAAAGAGCTTTTCCAAAAATTTTGGAAAAGCCCACTTTTATTGATGCGTGACGTGGCGAAAGGTTTGCTCTAAAACATCTAAGACATGCTGATCGTCTAAACTGTAAAGCATTGCCTTCCCATCACGACGCGCTTTAACCAAACGGTTGTCACGCAATAATTTTAATTGATGAGAAACAGCCGACTGCTCCATCGCCAGCGTATCACTGATCGACGAAACATTGCGCTCCCCTTCTTTTAGAAACATTAAAATTTTTAACCGTGTCGGATCACTCAAAATCTTGAAAAATTGACTGACCGCTTGAAATTCTTCGTGTTCCTTCATTTATAGCCCTCATTTACTCTATTCGGCAATTTTACGGATTGCTTCTTCGTAGGTTGCGATTTTTTCTGCAGCGGCATCATGAGAATCACCTTTTACACCGATGTAGAATTTGATTTTCGGTTCTGTTCCGGAAGGTCGAACCGCAATCCATGTTTCATCTGCTAACGTGTATTTTAAGACATCAGAAGCTGGCATTTCGATCGCTGTTTCATTTCCTTCAGCATCGATCGCTTTCGATGTTTTGAAGTCTTCAGTCAAACTAACCGCTACATCAGCGAATGCCTTTGGTGCTTCTTTACGCAGATTGCCCATGATAGTCTTGATTTGTTCCGCTCCTTTAGCCCCGCTCAAGGTCACTGAAATGGTTTTTTCAGCATAATAACCGTACTCTTCGAAGATATCTTGCAAACCATCATATAAAGTCTTGCCTTGTTTTTTGTAGTAAGCCGCAACTTCTGCTAACAAGACTAACGCTTGGATCGCATCTTTGTCACGTACAAAGGATTTAATCAAGTAGCCATAGCTTTCTTCAAAGCCGAACATGAAGGTTTGCGAATTGTCGTCTTCATATTGCTGGATCTTTTCAGCGATGAATTTGAAGCCGGTCAATACATCGACCATCTTCACATTATAGGCATCGGCGATCGTTGTCGCTAATTCGCTCGATACGATTGATTTCAGTACCACTGCATTGGCTGGCAATGTGCCTGCTTGTTTGTGAGCCTCTAAGATGTAGCGAATCATGATGGCACCGATTTGGTTCCCAGTCAATACTTCGTAACGTCCATCTGGCAAACGAACGGCCGCGCCAAGACGATCGGCATCTGGATCAGTTGCGATCAACAGATCGGCCCCTTCTTCTTCACCTAATTTGATTGCATATTCAAAAGCAGAGTGTTCTTCTGGATTTGGTGATTTTACTGTTGAAAAGTTTGGATCGGCAACAGCTTGTTCTGGTACTAAAATAAATTTTTCGAAGCCAGCTTGCTTCAAGGCTTTTTCGCCTAGCATTTTACCTGTTCCGTGCAATGGCGTATAAACTAGTTTCAGTTCTTTACCCATTTCGTTGATTAATTCTTGGTTGATCGTTACGGATTTGATTTCCTTCAAGTATTCAGAATCAACTTCTTCACCTATGATATTGATTAACGCGCTATTTTTAACTTCTTCATCTGATAACACTGGAACCTCTAACGGATTTTCTACATCACGAACGAATTTAGTCAATGCATCCGCATCTTCTGGTGGCATTTGCCCACCATCTTCTCCGTACACTTTGTAGCCATTATATTCTGCTGGATTGTGAGACGCCGTAATCATAATTCCTGTGAAGGCATTTTCAAAACGAACGGCAAAAGATAATTCCGGCGTTGGGCGTAAGCTTTCGAAAACGTAGGATGGAATATCATGCTTTGCTAATGTTTTCGCTGCTTCCATCGCAAATTCTGGTGACATATGGCGTGAGTCATACGCAATCGCCACTCCACGACGTTTTGTCTCAGGATCTTGCGTATCCATGAAACGAGCCAAACCTTCAGTTGCTTGACGAATGGTAAAAATGTTCATCCGATTGACACCAGGACCTAAGATACCACGCATACCTGCAGTTCCAAATTCTAGTGGTTTATAAAACGCATCTTTTTTCAACTCTGGATCTTTACCTAAGTCTTGTAATTCTTTACGCATTTTTTCATCTAATTTATCTGAATCAATCCATTGTTCATAAACTTGTTCCCAAGACATGAAACACACCTCTTTCAAAAATTTTCTTACCATTTAAGTATACCATTACTGTTATATTCAGCAAAGAAAACTTGTATTTTATCATGCTTGAAAAAAATATTTAACCTCATTTTGTGAAGGTGAATCTATTTTACCTAGAAAAAAAGAAGGCAAATGAAATCTGCCTTCGATAAACAATTAATTTTGTGCTTCGATATATTTATAAACTTGTTGACCTGCGATCCCGCCTTCACCGACTGCTGTTGTGATTTGACGTAGATCCTTCTCACGAGCATCTCCGATAGCGAAGACACCAGGGATTTTTGTTTTCATTTCGTGGTCTGTTTCGATCCAGCCGGCAGCATTTGTGATGCCGCTGTTTTTAAATGGTTCCGTCAATGGTTCCAAGCCAACATAGATAAAGGCGCCATCTGCTGGTTCCAAGTGAACATCGCCGGTTTTTACGTTACGGATTTGTGCGCCAGTCACGACCATTTCGTTCCCAACAATTTCTTCTACCACGCTGTCCCAGATAAATGAAATTTTTTCATTGGCAAATGCACGATCTTGAATGATCTTTTGTGCGCGCAATTCATCACGACGGTGAACGATCACGACTTCAGAAGCAAAACGTGTTAAATAGATGGCTTCCTCAACTGCTGAGTCGCCGCCACCAACAACGATTAAGCGTTTGTTGCGGAAAAAGGCACCGTCACACACCGCACAATAAGAGACACCGCGACCTGCGAATGATTCTTCACCTGGCACTCCTAGTTTGCGATGGACACAGCCTGTCGCAACGATGATCGTTTTGGCTTGATAGCTTTTATCTTCCGTGATAACTTCCTTGTAATCGCCATGATCCTTGATATCTTGCACGATTCCATACGCATTTTCCGTACCGAATTTTGTGACACCATCATACATTTTCATGGCAAGCTCTGGACCCATGATCGATTCAAACCCTGGATAGTTCTCAACTTCAGCTGTATTGTTCATTTGTCCGCCAGGTGCTCCGCGTTCAATCAAAAGCACTTTTAAGTTTGAGCGTGAAGCATATAAGGCTGCGGTCATCCCTGCTGGACCCGCACCGATAATTATTACATCATACATTCAGTCATTCCCCCATTCGGCTTTACTTTACATCCAAGATGATATTCTGTCGACAAATCTGCTTACTAATTGTAACCTTCTCATAAAACTGCGAGTCTTCTGAGCTGATCAGCTTTGCAAATGCACAGCTAACTCACTAATTCAGTTATAAGGAAATTCATTTTCCCAAAAACAGGGAAAATGAACGTGTTTTCGTACGCATATCTTTCTGCTAGACATCACACTTCAAACATTTCTTTCAATTACTAACAAACTTCGAGCTTTGATACTGCGAAAAGCAGAACAGGCAAAAAAGAAGGGCAATCATCCTGCGACGATTGTCCTTGTAAGATTATTGTTGGTTTTTCATTTGCTGCATCATTTGACGAACTTTTTTCTCTGAAGGTTTTTGCCCCATCGACATCATCATTTGACGTAACATATCCTCGTTGATTGGAGGATTCTTTTTGAAATAGTCTTGCATATATTTACGGGCTAAGAAGAAACCGCCGACAGCACCTAATAGTGCAGCGATTACTGCGATCAATACTACGATTCCAGTTGATACCATTTTCACCGCTCCTTTCCTGACACATTCTTATACATTTTACTAAAAGTTCCCCTAAAAGAAAAGCTGTTTTAAGAAACTTCAAATCCATACTAGGAATTTTTAGTTCAATCTTAAACTCATTTTTTTCTCGTATCAATAAATTATCGAGATCTTTGGAGATTCTGAATGCCTGAATTTGTGTAACTATCAAAAGATTTTCAATTAATATTAAATAAATGATGAAATATTGATGAGAATATGGTAAAATGCAAAACAATATCTTCCTCGCTGGTGGCTAAGTGAAGAGGTGCAATCATGAGAGACTTTTTAAGATCCGTCAACCGGATCGTGGTGAAGATCGGGACGAGTTCCTTGATCCACCCAAATGGCAAGATCAATTTTGATGGAATTGATCAACTAGCATTCGTATTAACTGACCTTCAAAATCAAGGCAAAGAAATAATATTGGTCTCATCTGGCGCGATTGGCGTTGGGATGGACAAGCTTCGAATACCTGAACGGCCGCAGGAAATTCCTGTGCAGCAGGCCGTTGCAGCAGTCGGTCAATCCGAACTGATGCATATCTACAATCAACGCTTTTTAGTTTACAGTCAACAGACCGCGCAGGTTTTATTGACGCGGGATGTGGTAGATTTTCCTGAAAGCCGCAAAAACGTAATCAATACATTGGAGCAGCTTATCTCGATGGGGATCGTTCCGATCATTAATGAAAACGATACAGTGGCAGTCGATGAAATGGACCACACACGTAAATTTGGGGACAATGACGAGTTATCCGCGATCGTCGCACAATTAATGGATGCAGATGTGCTGATCATGTTGAGCGACATTGATGGTTTCTATTCAGATAATCCCTCAACCAATAAACAAGCCATTCTCTACTCTACCGTCTCTACCATCAATCAAACCTTGATGGATCAGGCTGGCGGTGAAGGCAGTCGTTTCGGCACTGGTGGCATGGTCAGTAAATTGAAAGCAGCACGAAGAATCTTGGAAGCAAAAAGCGCGATGGTGTTAGCCAATGGGAAACCTCCCAGAATAATTTTTGATATTTTAGCTGGAGTTGAAGTCGGAACATTATTTAAGGAGGGAAAACATGGGTAATTTAATGAACACCTTAGGGCAGCAAAGTCAAGCAGCGGCACAACAGTTGGGACAGCTGGAGACGGCTCAAAAGAATGAATGTTTGCTCCAGATGGCTAAAGATTTAGAAAAGAATGCAGCAGACATCTTAACAGCCAACCAAAAAGATTTAGATCAAGCGAAGGAAAATGGCATTCCAGATCCAATGATTGACCGCTTACGTTTGACTGATGACAGGATCAAAGAGATGGCTGAAGGGATTCGTCAAGTGGCTGCTCTACCAGATCCAATCGGTGTAGTAGAAAAAATGTGGCGTACCGAAGATCATCTAATGGTTGGTCAGCAACGTGTTCCCTTAGGGGTGATCGGGATCATCTTTGAATCCCGTCCAAACGTAACCACTGACGCCGCTAGCCTGTGCTTTAAATCAGGCAACGCGGTCATCCTGCGAGGCGGCAAAGAAGCCTTCCATTCAAATCAAGCATTAGTCGAGCTAATGCAGCAGACACTGCAAAACTGTCAGCTGAATCCTGCGATGATTCAATTCGTCAGCGACACCTCCCATGATGTGGCAAACGAAATGATGCGCTTGAACGAATATCTGGATGTTCTGATTCCTCGCGGCGGTGCTGGCTTGATCAACCGGGTCAAAAACAGCGCGACCGTGCCAGTGATCGAAACAGGCACCGGAAACAACCACGTGTATGTTGATTCTGCTGCACAACTAGATATGGCGCTTGCTATCGTCAAGAATGCCAAGGTGCAACGCCCTTCTGTTTGCAACGCGATTGAAACACTATTAGTTCATGAAGACGTGGCAGCGGAGTTCTTACCGCTGGTTGAAAAAGAACTGACACCGCTAGTCACTTTACGAGGCGATGCTCAAGCGTTGAACTATTTAGAACAAGCAGAGTTGGCAACCGATGCGGATTGGACAACGGAATTTCTAGATTATATTCTGGCAATCAAAGTCGTTGCCTCCATTGACAAAGCGATTGAGCATATCAACCACTATAACTCCAAGCATTCCGAAGCAATCGTGACGGACAGCTATCATAACGGTCAAAAATTCTTAAAAGAAGTTGATGCGGCGGCGGTTTACATCAATGCCTCCACACGCTTTACCGACGGCTTTAAGTTCGGCTTTGGTGCGGAGATCGGAATCTCTACTCAGAAGCTGCACGCCCGCGGACCGATGGGCTTAGAGCATTTGACTTCAAGCAAATACATCATTTATGGTGATGGACAAATCAGAGAATAATGATAAAAGCACCTACTCGTCACATTGAGTAGGTGCTTTTATCATTATTGTGCCTGTATTTTCGCTAGTAGATCAGGGTCAAACTGCTGTGATCGCAGCATCGCGATCTCAAAGCCATAAGGCGGTTTAGTATTCTTTTTATCTTCTCCAACATATGGTGTTTCCAGGATCTTGGCTAGATCGGTCAATTTTTCATGATGCACGATATAATTCAGCGCGTCAAAGCCAATCGTTCCAAAACCAATATTCGCATGACGATCCTTGTGGGAACCCATCGGATTTTTCGAATCATTTACGTGAACCACTTTTAAACGATCCAAGCCAATCACGCGATCAAATTCTTCTAGTACACCATCGAAATCATCCTTCACATTATAACCTGCATCATTTGTGTGGCAGGTATCAAACGTGACCGAAAGCTTTTCATTCAACGTCACCCCATCAATGATATACGCCAGCTCTTCAAAGGTTTTGCCTAGCTCTGTTCCTTTTCCTGCCATTGTTTCCAAAGCGATTTGCGCGCGTTGATCTTTGGTCAGTACCTCATTCAATCCTTTGATGATTTGATCTAAACCAGCCTTTTCGCCTGCGCCAACGTGCGCTCCAGGATGCAAAGTAATCTGCATTGCCCCTAAAGCCTCTGCTCGCATGATTTCATCCCGTAAAAATTGAATAGCGAATGGAAACATCTCCGGCTTTTTCGTATTGCCCAGATTAATGATATACGGGGCATGCATGACGATATTCGACAGACCGTGCTCCTTCATGAATGCCTCTCCCGCAGGAATATTCATTTCATCAACCGGCTTGCGGCGGGTATTTTGCGGTGCGCCACTATAGATCATAAACGTTGATGCTTCATAGCTGGCTGCCTCCTGCGCTGCGCCCAGTAGCATTTCTTTTCCTTTCATACTTACATGAGAACCAATTAACATAAAAACCTCCAGATTTTTTATTTTATAGGAATAACAATAGACTCGTCATCAACGGCAAACTGATCAGAAAACTTAGAGACGAGGTAAACCCAACCACTTCCGCTCGCATTCCTGCAGCCACACTATTGATCACGCCAAATGTCGGAATCGGTCCGACTGAAACAAGACATAAAACGACTTTGATGATAGCCGGTAACGGCAGCAGCATGAATAGAACTGTCAGTAGTAATCCAGCCCCATACTTAATCGCTAAGACACGAGCCACTAAAGCTAGATCCTTTTTCGGTAAACGAAGCTCCAAAAACAAGCCAATCATGAACATCGATAAAAAGGTATTCGCATTTGCGATCGGCTGTGCCATCTGAAAGAACGCTTGTGGCAGATCAATCTGCAAGATTCGTAAAGACAGCATGATCAAATAGCAAAGAAACGGAACCGAACGAAACAAACGACTGAGAACCTTTTTAGCACCAGGACTTTCCATGTTGCTCCCGCTGATACCCTCGATCACTACATTTGACCCACCTGCCAGCATGACACTATTACCGATATCAAAAAAGGATAAGATCGGAATCGCTTGCGGCATGAAGCTTTGGACAAAGGGGATTGCAAAATTTCCAATATTATAGCCAGAAACACCATACATTAAGAACTCTCGCTCGACTCGTTCCTGCTTCTTTGATAACAAATGGCCAATAATGATCATCACGAAATTTAACAGTAATCCAGCTAAAATCAGCAACAGCAATTGATTCTTTACCACCAAGGATTGCAGATTCACAATGATCGCTGCCGGCAACGTGACATTGACAACGATTTTCGAGATCATCGAACCATCTGCCTTCATCAAAACGTTGAAGCGCTTCGTTAAATAGCCTATTACGATAATAACAAATAATCCCAACGAATTTAATAAAACTGCTCCCACACACTCACTCCTATATCGTATTAAGTGACTTGCCTATAGCTTGATTCTTTTTATCCTAATAGGTTGCTAAAAAAGAAACTAAGACTCATCTAATCTTTAAAACGCTTTCCATCACTACATAGAAAGAGGATTGCTCCAAAAAATGGTACAATCCCTTCCTTAGTTTTAACTAAAATTGTAAAACAAAATATTTCTTCTTGCCGCGACGAATAACGATGTACTCATCTGACAGCTTATCTTGATCACTTAATGTATAAGTTACATCCTGTACACGATCGCCATTGACGTAGATTGCTCCATTATTGATGTCTTCACGTGCTTGACGTTTGGATTTTTCAATCCCTGCTGTCAATAGGATTTCAACTAAATTCAAGTCATCTTCCGCTTGAACCTGGTAGCTTGGTACATTTTTGAATCCTTGTTTGATTTCATCAGCATTCAAGTTTTTCACATCACCGCTGAATAACGCCTCAGAAATATGGACTGCTTGATTATACGCTTCTTCACCATGAACCAAAACAGTCACTTCTTTAGCCAACGCTTTTTGGGCTGCTCTTTGCTCAGGTGCCGCAGTGAACTCTGCTTCGATTGCGGCAATCTCTTCTAAGCTTAGGAACGTGAAGTATTTCAAGAATTTAACGGCATCACGATCATCCGTGTTGATCCAGAATTGGTAAAATTCGTATGGTGAAGTTTTTTCGGCATCTAACCAAACAGCATTCCCCTCAGTTTTACCAAATTTTGTACCGTCTGCTTTTGTAATTAAAGGCATCGTCATACCAAACGCTTGCTTACCTTCTTCACGACGGATCAGTTCGATCCCTGAAGTGATATTGCCCCACTGATCGCTGCCGCCTAATTGTAAAAGACAGCCATAACGTTTATTTAATTCATAGAAATCGTAAGCCTGCAGCAATTGGTACGCAAATTCCGTGTAAGAAATCCCCGATTCGATTCGGCGTTTAACACTTTCCTTACTCATCATGTAATTGATCGTAAAGTTTTTACCGACATCACGTAAAAAGTCGATCAATTTCAGCTCACCCAACCACTCGTAGTTATTTGCGACGATCGCTGGATTTTCTTTGTTTTCGAAGTCAATAATCCCTGAAAGCTGATTCTTGATACTTTGCGACCAGCTTTGAACAGTATCTAACGTATTCAATTGACGTTCTGCATCCTTAAATGAAGGGTCTCCGATCATTCCAGTACCGCCGCCAACCAAAGCGATTGGCACGTGTCCGTTCTGTTGGAAACGACGCAACGTCAAAATCGGTAGTAAATGACCAATGTGCAGGCTATCTGCGGTCGGGTCAAAGCCGATATATAGTTTAACAGACTCTTCGTTTAATTGTTTTTCTAGGGCTGCTTCATCTGTTACTTGAAAAATTAAGCCACGGGCTTTTAGTTCTTGAAAAAAGTCTGAATGCATGTTTTATCCTCCTAATTATTCTTGATGCTCTAACAAAATGTTAGGCATATGCTCATTACGCATATCATTCCTAAATGATTTATACTTTCCCATATTAACCGAAAAAACACGGAAATAAAAGCCATTCATCAGATTTATTCCAAGTTCTAGCCCATTAGAATCGGACATATTCTAAAATGATCAGTCACAATATAATAATGCTTGTTTTGTTTTACTTAACAATTAGTTGAAGTTTTGATTACAAACATTGCATCCGCTTGTTAATAGAAGTAAAACTTTGCTATAATTCAACAGATAATTAAAATGTAGAATCTAATGAGGTGGACTTTTTGGCTCACAAGAAAAAAATAAATAAGCAATCGAAAAAGGGCAGCAAAAGCAAATCAAGAACTAGTCTTGGAGGGCCTTTTGCACTAAACGTCTCTTTACGAGTGATTAAGTCCTTATTGCTGGGCTTCATTGTCGTGCTCTTTTTAGGCGGCATGCTCGTCGTCGGGATCGGCGCTGGGTATTTTGCCCATCTTGTCGAAGGGACACCGACGCCGACAAAATCAGAAATGAAGCAAAAAGTCGGCGATATCGCGGAATCGTCAAAATTACTCTATTCAGATGATCGCGAAATTGCGACGATTCAAGCAGATCCAATTCGCGAAAAAATCAATTCTGATGAAATTTCTCCGTGGGTAAAAAAAGCTTTAGTAGCGACCGAGGATGAAAACTTTTATGAGCACCGAGGAGTTGTTCCAAAAGCTGTCGTACGTGCCTTATTAGGGGAAGTCGTTGGATTTGGTGCTGGTTCTGGTGGTTCAACCATAACGCAGCAATTGATTAAACAACAAGTATTGACCAATGAAACTTCCTTCAAGCGAAAAGCAAATGAGATCGTCTTATCTTTAGATTTAGAGAAATATCTAAGCAAAGATGAAATTTTAACTGCCTATTTGAATGTCTCTCCATTTGGCCGTAATAACAAAGGTCAGAATATTGCTGGTGTTGAAGAAGCAGCTATTGGCATTTTTGGTGTCCATGCAAAAGATTTAAATTTACCACAATCCGCATTTATCGCTGGATTGCCGCAAAGTCCTATATCTTATAGTCCCTATACCAACACGGGAGATTTGAAACAAGACTATTCACTGGGAATGGATCGAAAAGATGATGTGCTCTTCAATATGTACCGAGAACAAATGATTTCCAAGAAAGAATATGAAGATGCTAAAAATTACGATCTGGCAAAAGATTTCCAAGGACGTCAAGATGTAGAAGTTCAGCAACATGGCTTCCTATACTACACTGTTTATAATGAAGCAATCAGCATCGTAGCGAAGCAGCAGGCGAAGGAAGATGGCGTCAGCGATGCCGATTACAACAAAGAAGACGTCCGCAATCGCTACGTTGAACAAGCCAAAGTCAAAATGCAAAATCAAGGTTTGGTGGTTAAATCAACGATTGATAAAAATATTTATGATGCCATGCAACTAGGGGTCGCTGAATATGGTCAGTACTTAGATGATGGCTCTGGTGCTACAATCGAACCAGGTACAGTCATGATGGACAATAAAACCGGCCGCATCTATGGTTTCATCGGCAGTCGTGATTACAACACGAACCAAAACAATCATGCCTTTGATACAGCACGACAAGCTGGTTCATCGATCAAGCCAGTGTTAGTCTACGGACCAGCAATCGATCAAGGCTTATTAGGCAGTCAAACAAGAATCGCCGATTTCCCTATGAAGTATCAACATGGAAAAAATGCGGGCAAAGAATTGAAAAATGCAGAAAATGATGGATCGAAAACCTTCCAAACTGCTCGACAAGCCCTTGTCCAATCGACAAATATTACTGCCTACCATGTTTATCAGGATTTGCTGACAAATAAAGGCTCCGATCAATTTGCCTATGACAATTACTTGAAGAAAATGAATTATCCGACTTCAGACAACTGGGGAGTTGAATCCGCACCATTAGGAACCACAGAGGTATCGACTCTAACTGAAGTCAACGGTTTCCAAACGTTGGCTAATGGCGGTGTCTATCAGCAGGGCTACCTAATCGACTCAATTACAGACAGTACCGGAAAAGAAATTTATAAGCATGAGGAAGCACCCGTTCAAGTGTATTCGAAAGCAGCTGCATCCATCATGAACGACATGATGCGCAGTGTCATAAATGAACAGCATACCACCCCATTCAAATCTATTCTAAGCGGCGTAAATTATTCGCTAAGTACAGCGGACTGGGTTGGTAAAACCGGGACGACTGATAACTATACCGACAACTGGTTGATCGTCTCCACACCTACCATCACATTAGGTACCTGGACTGGTCGGGATGATAATAAACCGATGTTGGGTGATAATGCAGGAAATCGGACAGCGACTTACATGGCGTATCTGGCTGGTCGTATCTATCAAGTCAATCCAAGTGTCTTTGGAGAAGAGGAAAAATTTGAATTATCGGATGATGTCAAACAAATCAAGGTATCTGATTTCACCGGCTTGAAGCCTGGAAAAGTCAGCCATAATGGAACAAACTATCAAGTACCAAGCGGCGAAGCTACTTCCCTTTGGGCGAAAGACGGTCCGGCAGAAAATTCTTATGAATTTGGTATCGGCGGCACTGACGATGATTACAAGACATATTGGAACACCCGTAACAAACTAAATGCCAAAGAAAAAGAAGACAAAGAAGATGAAGATGCAAAGACAGATGACTAATCTTCTCAAGGCAAAAAGCTGAACGATCAGCTTTTTGCCTTTTTCTATATCTTTGCTATTTAACAAAGTAGCGTACTTCTGATGACCTACCTTGTAGCTGGTCCTGCTTTTTGGTATTCTAGCAAAAGAAATCATTTTGAAATGATGGAGGAAAAAACATGACATTTGAAGAAATTTTACCTGAGTTAAAAAAAGGAGCTAAGATTATCCGCGCAGGCTGGGGCGGTTTTGAATTATATGTGACCTTGGTTGAAGGAGAAGTTTTTGACGGTTCGCCAGTTACTCCCTATTTCTTGATCAAAACGGCAGATGAAGGCTTCTCAAGCTTTGCTCCGACAGTTTGCGATATCTTAGCCGAAGATTGGAAGATCGTTGAATGATGAGCTTCGATTTTTCGAATAAAATCGTTTTTGTCACAGGTGCAGCCTCCGGTATCGGTGCGGCTCAAGCCTCCACTTTCTTGGAATCCGGCGCACAGGTCTTCGCTTTTGATCAACAAACAGCGGGTCTACAAACATTAAAGGATAGTTTTCCCGATCGTTTTGAATTCTTGATTGGAGATGTTCGAGACAAAAAACGACTGCAATCTGCGATCAAAAAATGTCACGAAGTATTCGGCACAGTCGATATCCTGCTAAATACTGCTGGCGTATTGGATGACTACTTGCCGCTGGACCAAACAGACGAAGAGCTGTGGGAGCAAATTTACGAGATTAATGTTAGAAGTATGTTCACACTGACTAAATTATTACTACCTGAACTACTGGATAATCATGGAACAGTCATCAATATGGCTTCAATCGCAGGTCTGGTGGCAGGCGGTGGCGGCATCGCCTACACCACTAGCAAGCATGCGATCGTCGGATTTACTAAGCAACTCGCTTTGGATTACGCGGACAAAGGGCTCCATATCAATGCAATCGCACCTGGAGCGATTAGGACCCCGATGAATCAGGCTGACTTTATCGGTGATGGTCAGATG
The DNA here is from genome assembly GCF_059374735.1 of Enterococcus sp. GPZ-007. Classification (NCBI taxonomy): domain Bacteria; kingdom Bacillati; phylum Bacillota; class Bacilli; order Lactobacillales; family Enterococcaceae; genus Enterococcus; species Enterococcus sp. GPZ-007. The sequence continues at coordinate 64,484 of NZ_JCAFYN010000003.1, forward strand.
GCCAAATGGGTCGCTGAAGAAACACCTGTCAAACGCTGGGCAAAGCCTGAAGAAGTAGCCTATGCAACCCTGTTCTTAGCAAGTGCTGAGGCTCGTTATATGCAGGGAAATATTTTACCAATCGACGGCGGCTGGTTGCTAAAATAGCTTGCAATTATTTTAAAATCCTCTAAGATATAGGTTAGCGAGAAATTCGCACTGCGGCACTTCAATCCTTTGGTCGCAGTTATTAACGAGACGCTGTCTTGTAAAGGAGAATGATAAAATGCATCTTGAAAAAAGTACAGCACAACGCTGGACTACCACTGACACAGCCAAAATGGCTGTTGTGACAGGACTTTATGTCGCTGTTACGATCGTTCTATCCGTCATTAGTTTTGGCGCGATTCAATTCCGCCTTGCGGAAATGTTCAACTTCCTACCACTTTTCAACAAACGCTATACCATCGCAGTAACCCTAGGAGTAGCAATCGCAAACTTGGCTTCCCCACTTGGTATCGTCGATGTATTATTCGGCAGTATCTCCACACTGATTGTTTTGCTGATCTGTCATGGTGTTACTAAAAATATCACCAGTCTTAAGAAAAAAATGATCATCACCGCTTTGATTTTCGCCTTTTCGATGTTTACAGTCGCGGGTCAACTGACCTTCTTCTATCAAGCACCGTTTTTCTTCAATTGGCTGATCATCGGTTTAGGTGAATTACTTTCTATGTCATTAGGTGGCGTGCTGATTTACTTAGTGAATAAACGAGTCGATTTAACGAAATAAAACGCGCGAGCATTTTTGCTCACGCGTTTTTTTAACGATAGATTGCAATCGTTTGATAGGATTTTAATGTCATTTCTTGTTCAAGAGTTTCTGTATCATAATTTCCAATCAGTACTTTACCTGATAAAAACTCCTCTGGCAGTGCAATCGTCGTCTCCTGTGGAAAGAAATTATTAAGAACCAATAATGAATGATCTTCTAGTCGACGAACATAACCGTAAATCTGTGGATGCTCCGGTAAAAAGGCTTCATAGCTTCCACTTGCAATCACCGGGTACTCTTTTCTCAGCTTGATCAACCGTTGATAATAATTAAAGATCGAACCTTCTTGTAATTCTTTCGCTACATTTATTTCATCAGCAGACTTTCCAACCCCTAACCATGGAGCAGCCTTTGAGAAACCGCTGTATTCTCCGCTGTCCCATTGCATCGGTATGCGAGAATTGTCACGAGACTTCGCTTTGACAATCTTAAAAGCTTCTTGTTCTGATTTTCCAGCGGCTAGCAGCTCCTGATAGGCATTTAGGCTTTCAACATCTACATATTGTTTCATTGTGTCGAAGTCCGGATCCAGCATGCCAATCTCTTCTCCCATGTAAATATAAGGAGTCCCGCGATTTAAATGAATCGAGCTAGCCAACATTTTAGCGCCAGCGACTCGATAGTTATCCACATCAATGAAACGGTTTAGTGCTCGCGGCTGATCGTGATTATTCCAGAAAAGTGCGTTCCAGCCGCTTCCCTCGCTCATCTGCGTTCCCCACGTATGAAACAATTCCTTCAGCTTGGCAAAATCAAATGGCATTTGAGTCCATTTTTTCCCGTTTTCGTAATCTACCTTTAAGTGATGAAAATTAAAGGTCATATTCAGTTCTTCACGCTCAGGATTTGTGTATAAAATACAATCTTCTATAGTGGTAAAGCTCATTTCACCAACCGTAATGATTTCATTATCCTTCCCGTAAGTGGCTTGATTCATCATGTGAATGAACTCATGAGCGATTGGACGATCAGTATACGCTGGTTTGCCATCATATTCTGGACAATCCTCCAATACTTCATCCTTGCCGATTACATTGATCACATCAAAACGGAAGCCTTTAATGCCCTTATCCATCCAAAAACGCAGTACTTCAAACAACTCTTCACGTACCTGTGGATTTCGCCAGTTCAAATCAGCTTGTGTAACATCATATAGATGGAGATAGTATTTTCCAGTATCGCCAAAGGGCGCCCAGGCATTTCCACCAAATTTAGAGACCCAATCGGTTGGCTCATCCCTTAAAATAAAGTAATCTTGATATTTCTTGTCACCGGCTAATGCCTTTTGAAACCATTCATGTTCAGTAGAAACATGATTGAACACCATATCCAGCATAATTTCAATGTTGTGCTCTTTTGCTGTTGCCATCAAGCTTTCAAAGTCACTCATCGTACCGAACACTGGGTTAATTGATGTATAATCAGCGACATCATAGCCATTGTCATTTTGTGGACTTGGATAGATTGGGCTCAACCAAACCATATCCACGCCTAATCGCTTTAAGTATGGCATTTTTTGTTCAATTCCCGGCAGATCACCTATTCCGTCCTGATCCGTATCCAAAAATGATTTAGGATAAATTTGGTAAATTACCTTCTCTTTAAAACTCATGTTGTCCTCCAGCTTTCTATAGTTCTGTCGCAAGTAAGATTTTTTCATTGTTTGTAACAGCTGCTTCTTCCATTAAAGGATCTACTTGGAAATCAGTTGAATTTGTCACGATGATCGGTGTTTGCACTTCATAACCTGCTGCTTTGATCGCCTCAACATCGAACTCCATCAATAGCTGACCTTTTTTCACGCTGTCCCCCTGTTTCACGTGGCTAGTAAAATGTTTCCCTTCCAGCTGTACAGTGTCGATCCCGATGTGTATCAACACTTCCGTTCCTTCCGTGCTGACTAATCCAATAGCATGTTTGGTTGGGAAAAGCAAACTGATCTGTCCGTCAAACGGTGCATACAATTTCCCTTCACTTGGATCGATTACGACGCCTTGCCCCATCATTCCTTCGGCAAAAACCGGATCTTTAGCACTGCTTAATGGATGCAGCATGCCAGCGATCGGTGCGAATAATTCAACGATTGTTCCGGGTTTTTTTGTTGTTTCACTACCTAATGTTGGAACATTACCTTCTTCCATACGATCAAGCTTGTTGAATAAGCCAATTCGGCGGAAGGTTAAGGTTAATAAGAATGGAACAGCAATCGCGATTACCATACCGATGGCAAAGATCAAATAGTCTTGCGGGCGAATGGCTAAAATCCCTGGCAACCCGCCGACTCCGATTGACAATGCTCTTACTTTGAATAGAGTCACGAATAACCCTGCGGCACCACTACCGATCATGGCTGCGATAAATGGATAGGTGTATTTCAGGTTGATCCCGAACATCGCAGGTTCAGTCACCCCTAGCCAAGCAGAGATAACGGATGGAATTGATACTTGTTCTTCTTTTTTATTGCCGCGATGAGCAAATACAACCGCTAGAACCGCCGCTCCTTGAGCGATATTTGACAAACAGATCATCGGCCACAAGTTCGTTGAGCCAAAGTCAGCAATTAATTGAGAATCGATTGCTAGTGTTGTATGATGCAGTCCGGTTATAACTAGCGGTGAATATAATGCTCCGAATATACCGCCGAACAACCAACTGAAGCTGGAGGTTAAACCAGCATTCACAACCGCAGAAATCGCCGTTCCGATTTTCCAGCCGATTGGTCCTAAAATGATATGTGCGGCTAAAATCGTCGGAATCAATGAGAAGAATGGGACAAAAATCATTGAAACTGCTTCTGGGACATGTTTACGGAAGAATCGCTCTAGATAAACGAGTAAGAAACCAGCCAGCATTGCTGGAATAACTTGTGCTTGGTAACCAATCTTATCCACCGTAAAGAATCCGAAATCCCACGTCCAATTCTTAGCGATCTCTGCGGCAGTTGTACCATTAACTGCGTAGGCATTCAGTAGCTGCGGAGAAACTAATGTAATCCCTAAGACAATTCCAAGGATCTCAGTCGCTCCCATCTTACGGGCAATGCTCCATGTAATACCCACTGGCAAGAAATGGAAAATCGCTTCGCCCGGTAACCACAAGAACCCATTAACACCGTTCCAAAAAGTTGAAGCCTCAACGATCGTCTGCCCATTGAGCCAGCCCATCGGTACAGCTTCTAAAATATTCCGAAATCCTAAAATCAAACCGCCGACAATAATTGCTGGTAATAATGGTGTAAAAATTTCTGCTAAAACAGTAATGGCACGTTGAATTGGATTTTGATTTTGTTTCGCGGCTGACTTGGCTGCTTCTTTAGAAACCCCTTCGACACCTGAAACTGCGGCAAACTCGTTGTAAAATACTGCAACATCATTTCCGATAATTACTTGAAACTGACCTGCGTTCGTAAACATTCCTTTAACACTGGGAATATCCTCGATTCGCTCCTCATCTGCCTTTTTTGGATCGTTCAAAACAAAACGCATCCGTGTGGCACAGTGAGTGACTGCGGAGATATTTTCCTTGCCACCAATGGCCGCCAGCAGGTCCTTTGTGTCCTTCTCATATTTTCCCATCTTTTTTCCCTCCGAATAATTTTTAACTTGTATGGATAAGTTCAGCTGATATGTTTACTATAAAGGGTAGAAGCTTTTTTGTAAATCGCTTACATTTAGAGCATTTCGAAAAATATGAGAACTTTCTAATTTAAATAGAGAATAACAAGTTTTATAAACTAAATGTCGGTATTATGTATGCCAACAGGTTGGCTAATAACCCAACAAGTCTACCAAAAAATAAAAGTTTTCTCATTTTATCTTTCAATGCCCACTAGAAAGCGTTTTACTTTTAGATTTCTTATTTGTATAATTAATATACATATACGGACAAGTTAGGAGGATACGATGAAAAATTATGAAGTAATCTATCAAGCAATCGAGCGTGGGATTTTAAAAGGCGTTTATGAAGCGGGCTCTTACCTGCCGAGCGAGAATAAACTGCGACAAACCTACCATGTATCAAGAGATACTATTCGGAAAGCTTTGTCTCTATTAATGGCGAATGGCTACATTCAAAAAATTCAAGGAAAGGGTTCGCTTGTCTTGAAGCGAGAACAATTACGTTTTCCCGTTTCTGGTCTGACCAGCTTCAAGGAGCTGCAGAATTCTTATGGTTATGAAAGCAGTACGAATGTCGTCAGCCTGAAAAAAATTACAATCAATGAACGAGACGCCCAGGTAACTGGCTTTGAAGTAGGTTCTGTCTGCTGGGAATTGATTCGTACTCGAGCGATCGATAAAAAAAAAGTCATCCTCGACAAAGACATTCTACTAACAACGATCGTACCAGAGTTAGATACTGAGATTGCTAAGGATTCGATCTATCGCTATTTTGAGAATCAATTGGGATTGAATATTTCTTTTGCAGAAAAAGAAATCACGATCGATGCCTTAACAGACGAAGACCGTGATCTGCTGGATCTTAATCAACACGATATCAATATCGTTTCGGTAAAAAGTCGTGTCTTTATCAGTGACGCCCGCCAGTTTCAATATACTGAGAGCCGTCATCAGGTTGATAAATTCCGCTTCTTCGATTTTGCGAGACGTCATCCTTCTACCATGTAGCCGCCAAGTTCTATTGAGTATCAAAAAAAGTGCCAAAATCATTTTTTGATTTTGGCACTTTAACTTTATTCTTTTGTTGAACCTTTTTCGAAGATGCCATGAGGCAATTCGATCGTTTTTTGTTCGATTTCTTCTTTGTTCATCATTTTTGTCAATAGACGCATTGCTACGGCACCGATATCATACAATGGTTGAGTCACACTGCTTAGACGTGGACGAGCTACTTCAGTAAGCAATGAGTCATTGCTTGTGATGATTTCGAAGTCTTCTGGCACTTTCACGCCTTTGTCGATCAAGCCATCTAATAAACCGATTGCTAATTCATCATCAGTCACATAAGCTGCTGTCGCACCGCTGTTCAAGATACGGTCAGTCAATGCCAAGCCTTCTTTGAAGTTGTACGGTGCTTCAAAGATCAAGCCTTCATTATAGTCTAAACCATTTTCAGCTAAAGCTTCTTTGTAGCCTCCCATACGAGCTTGTCCGTTGATCGCGTCGATCAACGCACCGCTGATGAAAGCAATTTTCTTATTGCCGTGTTTAGCTAATAAGTCGATTGATTCTTTTGTTGCTGCTTTGTAGTCGATGTTTACACTCCCAACTTGTTCATCAGGATCGATTGAACCAGCCAAAACGATCGGTGTTTTTGAACGAGAGAATTCCGCACGGATCTCATCAGTGATTCGATGACCCATGAAGATCACGCCGTCTACTTGTTTCGCTAATAAGTTGTTCAGCACGTTCACTTCTTTTTGTGCTTCGCCGTCAGAGTTGGCTAAAATAATATTATATTTGTACATCGTCGCAATATCGTCGATTCCGCGAGCTAATGATGCAAAAAACATGTTGCTGACATCAGGAATGATGACACCGACTGTCGTTGTTTTCTTGCTTGCTAGTCCTCGTGCGACAGCGTTTGGACGATAATCTAGACGTTCAATAACTTCTAACACCTTTTTACGTGTTGTTGGTTTCACATTGGGGTTGCCGTTGACCACACGAGAAACGGTTGCCATTGAAACGTTTGCTTCGCGGGCAACATCATAAATCGTAATTGTTTGCTTTTCCATGGATATGCTCCTTTAAAATTGTTTTCAGAAAATATCATTTACATTTCTAAAAGATAATAGCACGTTGTTTCACTGATTGCAACCGTTTTACACATTTTTTCTTAAAATTTTGTAAGCGTTTTATAAGAATCGTTTTTCAATAAAATTTATTAGTGTTACAATGATAATAACGCTGAAGGAAAGAAGGATGTTTTAATGAACCAAGAAAAAGTTTCAGAATTACGCAAATGGATGCAATCAAACGAAGTAGATTTAGCTTATGTATCGGATGCAAGCCATATCGGCTACTTCTCTGGATTTGACAGTAATCCAATGGAACGTGTATTAGCGTTATTCATTCCACTTGAAAAAGACCCATTTCTATTTGCACCTGGTCTGGAGGTAGAAGATGCGAAGGCCAGCAGTTTTGAATATGACGTGGTGGGCTACTTAGATAGTCAGGACCCATTCGCCATTATCGTGGATGAAATCAAAAAACGTTACGGTTCGCCTAAAAAAATCGCCTTAGAGAAGAATCAATTAGTGTTGGATCGTTACCAGCGCTTAAGTGAAGCCTTCCCAGCTGCTGATTTCTCAGCTGACCTAACTCCGCTAGTTCAAGAATTACAATTATATAAGACCGAAGAGGAATGCCAACGCTTAATCGAAGCCGGCTCAACCGCTGATCTTGCTTTTGAAATTGGTTTTAGACATGTGAAACCTGGCGTGACTGAAGAAGAAATCGTAGCAGAGATCGAATACGAGTTGAAGAAAAAAGGCATCAAACAAATGTCCTTCCCGACAGAAGTTCTAGCTGGGCCAAACGCTGCTAGTCCTCACGGAACACCAGGAAAGAACACTTGTAAAGAAAACGAACTTGTACTATTTGACCTTGGTACAATTGTTAATGGCTATTGCAGTGATGCGACTCGAACTGTTGCTTGCGGCAAACCAACCGATCACCAAAAAGATATTTACAACATCGTATTAGAAGCGCATATGGCTGCACTAGATGCTGTGAAACCAGGCGTCACTTGTGGACAGTTAGATAAGCTTGCTCGTGATGTGATCGAAAAACAAGGCTATGGAGAATACTTCAACCACCGTCTAGGCCATGGAATCGGTACAACGATCCATGAATTTCCGCAAATCGTTGGCGGCAATGACCTGGAAGTTAAAGAAGGCATGTGCTTCTCGATCGAACCAGGTATCTATTTGCCAAATGATGTCGGCGTCAGAATTGAAGACTGCTTGTTCGTAACCAAAGATGGCTGCGTTCCATTCACTAAGACTTCAAAAGAATTAATCGTCTTGTAGATACTAAAACCCCCATTCTCCTTTGAATGGGGGCTTTTTTAATTACTTACTGCTTTTTTATCACTGAAAAAATAATAACTTGTGATCAAATATGCCACTAGGATCAAGCCTAAAAATAAATAGAACACGTGATCCTTAAGTGAATGAAGATACCATAATGAAAAAGCTAAAAGTACAGGTATCAGACCGAAACGAATCCCTAGGTGCTCCGAGTGCCGACGAAGCATAATCCATAGGAAACGCAGCGGGAAAAATAAAACACCAAACAACACAACTCCAGCAAACCATTGAAATTTTTTCATAATACCTTCCTCCTCATTCTTTGTTGAAGAAGACTCCTCGACGAATTGAACAGCTAAAATAGCTTCCAGACTTTTTCTTGAAATAAGATCAGGCTCACTTTTTCCCAATTCCCATTTAGAAATTGTTTGTCTAGTAACGTAGAGTTGATCTGCTAACTGCTGCTGAGTCATCTTCAGCTCTTCTCTTTGTGCACGAATGATTTTGCCTATTTCCATTTTTGTTACATCCCTATTATTGATTACTTTGACTCAAGAATACAGCAACGGCAGGCATTGCGCACGCAATGGTTGCAGGTTGCAAGCCATTTATCCTTGCTTTTCTAAATCAGCATCCTCCCAAACTTCACTTTGGCAAAAAAGGACAAAAAAATAGCCCTCCTTACAGAGGACTACAATAGAATCGTTTTTATTCCGGATTGTTTTTTTCTACTTCCTCTTTCAGCTCTTCTTTGACTTCTTCAAAAGCTGGCTTTTCTTCATTGATTTCATTCACTTTATCCGCTAGATCATCGGCACCTTCAGCGACTGTCGCTTTTGCTTCTTCTTTTGCTTCTTTAGCATCGATCACGATATCTTCTGACGCATCTTCAGCGACATCTTTGGCATCGCCGGCAGCTTTACGAAAACGATCAGACAGAGCAGAACTTTGACGTTTCAGATCTTCTAAAGTATTAGAAGTAATATCATCCATATCATCCATTGAATCGCTGACCTTTCCTTTTACACTTGAAGCCAGATCACTTGCTTGATCTCCCAAGTCAGAGGCTCGATCTTTTACGATTGAACCCATTTCGCCTGTCTTAGAAACAAAATCATCTGTATAATCTGACGCTAAATCTAACCACTCATCTGTTTTTTCTGCCAAATCTTCACGTAATTCTTTTCCTGATTTTGGTGCCAATAGCAATGCGACTACTGCCGCTGCTGTTCCGCCAATCAAGGCACCTGCTAAAAATCCTCCGCGTTTTGCCATTCTTATCCCTCCGTTTTCGTTGTTTTGTTACGATCTCTAAAGAATCTCATGGTTGTTGCGCCAACTTTTCCTGCAACACTCGCTTTCGCTGCATTCTTACCAACGCCGCCAACTTTTCCTGCCAGATTTCGACTCGTCGTATTTAAATCAGAAACACTCTGACTCAAATCAGCTACCGCTGTAAACAGTGGATCAATCGTCTCCACTTTCCCATTGATATCATTCAGCAGGTGATTGCCCTTAACTAGCAATCCTTCTACCTGTTGCATGAGCAAATCTACATCCTTGGTAAGGACGTCAATCGTAGTATTAGCCTCAGTCACTGTTGTCTCCACCTTTTCGACCGTTTTTGAGACTTGGCTCAAAACACGAACTAAAAAGATGACCAAAACAACAAATGCGAGTGCTGCAATAATTGCTGCAATGCCGCCTAAACTCATTCAATCGCTCCTCTCATTTTTCACTCATAATGCTAACTTAAATTATACCATTCCCATAGAAATTAATGAAAGAGAAAGAGTTCTAATCAATTCTAATAAAAAAATATCTCAAATAAATTATTGAGATACTTTCGAAAAATTTTGCAGGATGCCATTATAAAGGATTTCCAAATCGCTGATCAGCTCAGCTTCTTTGAAATTTGTGTCTGCGAACCCATCTGCATGACCGCGGAAATAATTGGTCATCACACGTTCAACTTGAATCAGTTCCTGATCAGTCAGGTTGCATTTTAAGAAGATTCGTTCAAAGGCGGCTCTTAGAAAAACCGAAATACTCTTTTCATAAGAGTCTATGTATTCTTTTTCGTAAAAAACAGTATAAAAAGCATGTTGATTTTTGGCATAAGCTGCCCAGGTTTTCCCTAACTCAACAAAAGCACAGAGATCTGCTCTGCCTAATAAGGAATCTACTAATTGCTCACGAAATCCTTCCATTGCACGTCCGATGACTGTTTGGCGTAATTCTGTAACACTACCTGTATGCGTATACAAAGAAGGGGACTTCACATCCAAGCGATCTGCGATTTTATTTAGGCGTAGTCCATTGATGCCAGACTCGCAAACCAGATCCATCGCACACTCGATGACGATTTCTTTATTTAGTCGAGAAGTTTTCATTCAATCTCCTTTTTTCAATCGTTATTTTCAAAAAACATTATATAACAAAATAATTAATATTTTCTATTAATTATAGTGATAATTAGCATTAAAAAAACCAATAATTCTTTCGTTTAAAATAACTGATAATATAAAAAGCGCAGATTCACTTCTGCGCTTCAATAATTATTTTTTTGTTTTATTTTGACCGCTTAGTTCTTTGCCTAACGCGATGATGTAATCATGTAATTTATCTTTGATTTCTGGGTGTTTTAAGCCATATTCAATGCTGGTTGTCATGAAGCCGAATTTATCGCCGACATCAAAACGTTTTCCGTTGAATTCTTGTGCAAAGACGCGTTGTGTCTTGTTCAAGGTGTCAATGGCATCTGTCAGTTGGATCTCGTTACCAGCACCAGGTTTCTGTGTTGCCAATACATCAAAGATTTCAGGTGTCAGTAAATAGCGGCCGATGATCGCCAAATTGCTTGGTGCTTCTTCTGGCTTTGGTTTTTCCACAAAGTTCTTCACATTAAACAAGCCTTTAGAAACTTCCTCGCCTGGATTAATGATCCCGTATTTAGATGTATCTTGTTTTGGTACGCGCATTACCGCAATAGTTGATGCATGAGTTTGTTCATAATCGTTCATCAATTGCTTCGTTAAAGGCACCTGATCTTCCATTAAATCATCACCCAGCATGACAACAAATGGTTCATTGCCAACGAAGGCGCGGGCTTGTAATACAGCATGTCCAAGACCCATTGGATGTGACTGACGAATAAAGTGCAGATTCACATCTGTCGTTTCTTCGACTAATTTTAATAGTTCTGTCTTGCCTTTTTCTCGCAAATTCGTTTCCAATTCAATGTTTGAGTCGAAATGATCTTCAATTGGGCGTTTTGCTTTTCCAGTCACAATCAAAATATCTTCAATCCCAGATTTTAATGCTTCTTCAACGATAAATTGGATCGTTGGTTTGTCGACGATTGGCAGCATTTCTTTGGCCATCGCTTTTGTAGCTGGTAAAAATCTTGTTCCCAACCCAGCGGCTGGAATAACTGCTTTTTTTACTCGCATGAATCTTGTCCCACTCTTTCTATTCTAAAGTAAATTCATTTTCAAACGTACCTTCACGCATCATCAACTCGCGACAAGCCTGACGCACGTCTTTATCATTATATAAAACATCATAGATCGTTTCAGTGATCGGCATGCTGACATCCATACTGTCAGCCAGTTCTTTCGCAGCTTTCGTCGTAGAAACACCCTCGACGATCATGCCCATATTGTCTAGAACCTCATCTAGCTTATGCCCTTTACCTAAAAGATTTCCCGCACGCCAATTCCGTGAATGAACAGAAGTACAGGTTACAATTAAATCACCGACACCGCTCAAACCGATGAAAGTCAATGGATTAGCACCCATCTTGACCCCTAATCGACTGATTTCCGCTAGTCCGCGAGTCATGATTGCTGCTTTCGCATCATCTCCGTAAGAAAGACCTGCTAAGGCGCCGGCACCTAAGGCGATAATATTTTTCAATGCCGCTCCCATCTCAACACCGATCACATCTGGATTCGTGTAGATTCTAAGATACTCATTCATAAACAGCTTCTGAACATATGCTGCCAGCTTTTCATCTTCGCAGGCAGCCGTGATCGTAGTAATATCGTGTACCGCTACCTCTTCCGCATGGCTTGGCCCAGATAATACGACCACGCCTTGACGACGTTCTTCTGGAATCTCTTCAATCAAAATTTCAGAGATTCGTTTATGCGTTTCTTGTTCTAATCCTTTACTTGCATGTATGATGACAGGCTTGTTTTCCGCTACTTGAGCAAATTCCTGCGCAACCGAACGAATTGCTTTGGTTGGAACAACGAATAAAACTGCATCCGCATCCTTCACCGCATCCTTCAAGTTTTTCTCGCCCTTAATGCTCTCGGGAATTTTTAAATCTGGCAAATAATGACGGTTCGTATGATACGTATTGATTTCGTCAATTTGCGCTTCATGATTTCCCCAAAGTTTTACCTCGTGGCCATTTTCAGCTAATGTTTGTGCTAGTGCCGTCCCCCAAGAGCCCGGGCCTAATACTGCAACTTTTTGCTTCACAGAGATTTCCTCCTAGTTCATAATAGAGCATTTAATTGGAATTTATTCTTTCATCCAGCAGCCTCTTTAAAGCCGGCAGCGAATGACGTGAAATTGATCTGATTAACAACATTTCTATCTACTATCATAGCATAGATAGCTGTTAATCCGTTATTATATTAACGCTTGATTAGTACCTTTATCTCGTTCATATTGTTTGATATCCGTGCGTTTTTTTCGCCGATAGATCAACAAAGCAATCCCTCCAACAAAAAGTACCAGTGATAATACTTGGGATACTCGCAATCCGCCAAAGAAATAGAGACTGTCTGTCCGCATTCCTTCGATAAAGAAGCGCCCGAAGCTATACCAAGTCACATATCCTAAAAAGAGTTCGCCACGTTTGACCGTCATTCTTTTTCGGATAATCAAAATCAAGATGAAACCTAGCAGGCTCCACATGGATTCATAGAAAAAGGTCGGTTGGCGAAAGGCACCATCAATATACATATTATTGATAATAAACTGTGGCAGATGGATACTCTCCAAAAACTGACGCGTCGTTTCTCCGCCAAACGCTTCATGGTTGGTGAAGTTTCCCCAACGTCCCATCGCCTGCGCCAACATCACACTAGGGGATACGACATCTAAAAACAACCACGGATCAATAAAATTGTGGCGCGTGTATACGATTAAAACAATCACTGCCGCAATCAGACCACCATAAATAGCTAGACCGCCGCTTCTTGTGTTAAATATCTGGATGGGATCAGCAAGATACGGTTCTAAATCAAACAAAATATAATACAAACGAGCTCCGATGATCGCGATCGGCAGCGCCCACAAAATGAAGTTGGTCATGTCATCTTCCTTTAGACCAACTCGTAATGCTTCGCGGTTAGACAACCACAAAGCGATCGCAATCGCTGAAACAATAATAATCGCGTACCAATAAATTTGTAGACCAAACAAATCAAAGGCCACGCGATTAATTTGACCAGCCATCTTATTGCCCAGAGTTTTCTTCGATTAATTGGGTCAGACGATCTTCAAAGGTCTTCGTCGCGTCGTACCCCATTGTCCGCGCACGGAAATTCATTGCCGCAACTTCAATAATGATTGCGACATTTCGTCCAGTTTTTACCGGAATCTTTACTTGCGGGATTTTTACTTCCGCGATTTCCACTTCTGTGTTGCCGCTGCCTAGTCGATCATATTTCTTATCTTTAGACCAGCTTTCCAAATAGACGACTAATTGGACGGGCATTGAGCCGCGAACGGCACTGGCACCGAAAAGATTCATCACATCAATGATCCCGATCCCGCGAATTTCGATTAAGTGCTGTAAAATTTTTGGCGGTTCACCCACAATCGTCAATTCATCTTGTTGATAGACATCTACACGATCATCTGCAATCAAACGATGCCCACGTTTAACTAGCTCTAACGCTGTTTCACTCTTACCGATCCCGCTATCCCCTTGGATCAAAACGCCCAAGCCATAAACATCAACCAATACGCCGTGAACACTCGTCCGCGGTGCTAAGCCGCCATTTAAAAAGCTTGATATCTCGCCTAACAAACGAGAGGTCGAAATTGGCGAACTTAACACCGGAATATTCCGTTCGCTAGCGGCATCAATCATTTCCTTTGGCGGAGTCAATCCGCGAGAAACGATGAAAGCAGGTGTATCGTCACTGCACATCCGACGCAAGACCATCAAACGCTCTTCCGGCATCATCCGTTCAGCGAAGGTGATTTCTTTATTTCCAAAAAGCTGCAAACGATCATGAGAATAATAATTAAAATAGCCGGTCAATTCTAGACCTGGACGAGAAATATCGCCAGTAGTGATGACCCGCTCAAGACTTTCTTCATCACCCGTTACTACTTCCAATGAAAGTTTATCAACTAGTTCTTTTACTTTTACTGTTTCAGCCATTTAATCCCTCTTTTCTACACTTCCGCTCTATTTTATCATTTTATCCATGGAGTGACTAGGTTGAGACAACCATCTCCGGACAGAATAAAAAAAGCCTTTACAAATAATTCATAAAGCTCAAGGGATGGCGATCATTTAATTGGTTTTTAGAAAACTTTTCGTGATACACTTGCTTGCAAAATAAAACAGATTAGCAACTGAAGGCCAGGTCGAGAGTAAAGTATTTATTTTTTCCAAACCTGTGAAAAATGTTTTGTTTTCATCGCAATTAATGAAACACGCAAAACGGATAGGTAAATTTACCTATCCGTGTACTTGTCGATATTATGATCTGAAACGATCGCATTGACAATCGCCATGACGACTGCCACCATGATTGAGATGGCAAAGCTTGAAAAGCCAAAACGATAATTTCCTATTAGGTTGGAAGTCAATTGCAACATACCAGCGCTGATCACAAAACTGAATAACCCTAAAGTCAAAATATTCAACGGTAATGAAAGCAATACTAAGATTGGTTTCACTAAGGTATTCAAGATTGATAGGATAAAGCTTGCGAATATAGCCATCGTCAGACTTTCCACATATACCTGGTTAGGAAAGAGCACTGATAGTGAAATAAAAATCAGTGCATTAGCTATTAAGCGCTGTAAGTAAGTCATTAAAAGTCGCTCCAGTCATCTTCGTCGATTTTGTCCGCTTTTTTGCGTTTAGGGGACGTTTTTCTCTCATAGTTGTCATAGTCGCTGCTACCGTAGTCATTGTTTCCGTAATATGGATTGTTGTGTCCATAAGAATCCCGGCCTCCTCTTGGGCCCGCTGGAATCACTAATGCTAACAAGACATATAGTACAATCGGTGAGCCGATCAAGACGAAACTCAAGAAAACATAAATCACACGTACGATCGTCGCATCGATCCCGAAGTATTCGGCAATCCCGGCTAAGGTACCTGTCAGCACCACATTTGTTCGTGACTTCTGTAATCTCTTTTGCATATGAATCTTCCTTCCTTATTATTTCCTAATTGTCAAAATCTTTCAAGAAAATACTACCTGTGGTCGTTGAGACCTCAATTTTCGCCATATCCTCGGCTACCCGACGGAATTGCAATAAGCGGTTCGTTTTTTCTTTTTTCTCTCTGATCACTTCATAATTTGATAGACGATCATTGATACTACCCAAGCTGGTTTTCGCCAATCCTTCCAAGCCAATCGTTTTTCCTACAGAAACTTTGACATTTCCGTTAACTGAGCTTGCTTTGATTTTTTGTAAGCTGGCATGTCCAGCCGTTAACTTCACATCACCATTAACTAATGAGATGCCGTAATTTTGAATAGCTGCTTTAGTCGTGATGTTTCCATTAACTGTTTCGATGATTGAGTCTAAGATCGCACCTTCATTGATAGTGATATTGCCATTAACACCTTGAATCTCAAGCATTGTTGCATCGATATGTTTGAAGTTGATATTGCCGTTGGTTGATTTCGCATATACATCCTTGGCATCCATCTCTTCAACAGTCAAATCACCATTCAGTAATTTAACAGCTACATGATCGTAAGTCCGTTTTGGCAAGTAGAAAATTAATTCTGCTTGAACACGTTTATTCGGAATTTGGAATGAGATATGTTCATCATTCACTTCGATCTGGCTGCGTTCCATCAATGATTGTAGTGGTGTTGCTTCATTCATTTTACCATAAAGTTTGATTTTCGCATCTACTTTGATAGCTGCGTCATCCCAAGCCTTTAATGTAACTTTACCATTTGCCAGCTTGATATCAATCAAGGTTGGTTCAACATCTGTATACAAGAATTGATGTTCAAACTTAGAAGTTACTAGACCAGGAACTTTGACATTGAAGTCTTTCCAATCAACATTTTCTTCGACTGTGTCAGAAACAGTTTTCCAAGTTTTCTTCATCAAGCGCCCTAATTGAACGCCGGCTTCTCCCAATTTTTCACCAACTTGCGAGAAAGTTTCGCTCGCTTGGTCCTTCAAATCATCAGGAATATCAAAGCGTGTGCCTTTACGTGCTTTACGAGACTCATCTTGGTTGTCCTGCACGTTCTTTAATTCATCTTCTTGCTCTTCGACCTGTTCATCTAAGTCAGCGATTTGTTCTTTCAACTCATCGATTGCTTCTTCAACTGCTTCACGGATGTCATCATCTTCATCTGATAATGTATCCAATTCTTCCTTCGTGTCTAACTCCATCAAAACTTCTTGTTTTTCATGAAGTGCAGCTTTAAGTTCCTTTTTCTTTTGATTGATTTCATCAATATGAGCAGAAATCTGGTTGGCTTCTGTTGCTAAGTCATCAAAGTATGCTTCAAGATCTTCCAAGTCCTGTTCTTCAGATCCTTTAGCATCTTCTGTGTCTTTTCCTGTTTCCCATTCATCAACTAAATTCGTTGCTTGGTCGCGGTGATAAGAATCCACTTTGTCGGCAGCCTGTTTGATCTGCGCTTCATCCTTCGCCTTGGCCATGCTTTCTAATAAATCTAAACCTTCTTCAGTTGATAAAATACCTTTTTTAACTAATTCCAAAATTCGTTGTCTTTCATTCATAGAAATTGCCTCCTTCAAAAAGCAAATACATTACTTTTGTTTACATTCATATTATGCATGGTTTTTGTGAGTTTGTCATAGGACTAAAGACCCATCTTTTTATCCGACTTCTTGAAGAGCGTGTTTCTTCCTATTATAATGTAGAATCTTTGTGCTCATTCAGGAAAACTTTTTTATGATCTTCCACAAATTTTGCGAATGAAATTGGTTCTCGTGAAAGAAGCTCTTGGACTGTATGAGTAACTTTTTTCGCATTGCCTAACTGAGTAATCAGATAAAGCATGACCATCACATTCACATAGTCCTTTTTCATGCCCCGTCGCAGCATCGTTTTACGAAATTTAAACAGACTAGGTTTACTGTAAGTTATCGGTGTCTGTAATTCCTCAGTCATAATTTGGCTTGCTTCACCGTAAGTCAATGCTTGGGCACCAGTGATCTCTAATTCTTGATTTAAATACTGCCTATTCAGTAAACACTCCGCTCCCACTGCACCAATATCTCGCGTATCAATAAAACTAGTTTTTGAATTTCCGGCAGGAACAAAGAGATCATGATTTTTTTGGATATCCTCTAAATGAGTCGTACTCAAATTCTGCATGAAAAAACTTGGTCGGATAAAGGTATGGGGAATTCCTAGTTCAAGAATTTTTTTCTCGATTTTATGATGAGGCGTCATCGGATTCTTCTCCACACCAATCAAAGATACAAAAACGATTTGCTTTACCTTTTCAGCTTTGGCTGTCTCTAAAAAAGGATACATGTCCTCTTGGGGATTCGCTAACTGCGGAGGACGAACGAAAAAAATCCGATCCACACCAGCAAGTGCTGTTGCGAATGTCGAAGCATCCGTAAAATCAAAAGCTTTGACCTGTACATTTGAAAATGGTCTGAAGTTCTCTTGGACTTTATTAGGATTTCGTACACCAGCGATAATTTCTACTTCTTTCATACTTAAATTTTCTATCAATGGCCAACCGATATTTCCTGTAGCTCCAATAACCAATATTTTTTCCATGTCCTCACTCCTGATTCAGTTTTTGCAGCAAAGTATTTAACGATTCTTGTTCCTCTGCCGACAATGGCAGTATAAAATTTTTAAGCACCTTATCACTTGTGTTCTTTGCGAATTCATAAGCTTCTTTTCCCGTTTTTGTTAAATACAAATCGTATGATCGATTGTCATGATGACTTTTTCTTCTATTAATAAGTTTTTTTTGCTCCAATCGTTTAATGATGGCCGAAATTGTCGGCTTATCCATATCCAACAGTTTCGTTAATTGAATGGCGGTAATCGACTGATTAGTGTCCTCGAATCGTTTCAGTTGTTGAATAATCGCCCATTGAGGCGCAGTTAAATTTTTTTCACGTAAGGCTTTATTTAACTCATAGGTTAGTTTTTTGGAACTGTTCATGATTAGATAACCTGTATTTTCCATAAATAATCCTCCAATGCAATATAGTTAGTTTACTAACTATATTGTTAAAAGTAAAGAAGGAATATCCCAGCAGACAAAAAAACCAGATAGAATCATTTTCTATCTGGCTCATCTAACCTCTTATTAAAATGTTTCATTTCGATTGCTATTAAGTTCCGTGATTTTCCCAGTCGCCAAGTAAACGATCCATTCACAGATGTTTGTTACATAGTCCCCAACACGTTCTAGATAACCCGCAACATGCAGATAATCGGTTCCACTAATGATTGTATCGGATTCTTTTTCCATCGTGTTGGTAGTCATATCATAGATTTTTTGGAAATAATCATTCACACGTTCATCCATCTTCGCGATCATTCGAGCATCTTTTTCATCGGTCTTTACGTAAGCGATCAAGACATTGTCCACCATCTTTTTCACGTAGTTGGACATTTCATTGATTTCTTTTTCGACCTCTAAGATTCGAGGAAGTCCTTTTAAGCGAATCGTTGATTTTGCGACTGAAACAGCGTGGTCGCCCATGCGCTCCAAGTCAGAGCTAGCCTTCATGATCGTAATGATCGTCCGCAAATCCGTTGTGACTGGCTGCTGTAAAGCAATCATTTCAAAGCTTTTTTTCTCTAAACGGACTTCCATGTCATTGATCTCGATGTCGTGATCAATCACCTCTTGTGCTAGTTTTTTATCATGGTCAATATATGAACGGACCGATTTATGCACAGCGCTGGAAACCATCATACCCATTTCATAAAACTGATTGTGAAGATTCAGCAAATCTTCTTCAAATTGTGTACGTAACATCGTTGCCCTCCTTAAATGAATTGATTTCTATCCAAATTTTCCTGAGATATAATCTTCAGTTTCTTGTTTCGCTGGATCTAAGAATATCTTCTTCGTCTTGTCGAACTCAATCAGCTCGCCTTGTAAAAAGAAAGCCGTACGATCTGATATTCGAGAAGCCTGCGACATATTATGCGTCACGATAATAATCGTATAATTTTCTTTTAGCTCCAACAGCATGTTTTCGATCTTCCCTGTTGATACAGGATCTAGGGCACTAGTCGGTTCATCCATTAGGATAACTTCAGGATTCACGGCTAAAACACGTGCGATACATACCCGTTGTTGCTGCCCACCAGATAAAGACAACGCACTCTCATGCAGCTTGTCTTTGACATCGTTCCAAACCGAAGCGGCTTTCAAACTTTCTTCGACCACTTGATCCAGTTTATTTTTATCCTTCTCACCCTTTAATTTTAACCCATAGATGACATTCTCGTAAATCGAAAATGGAAAAGGATTCGGCTGTTGAAAGACCATCCCGATTTCTTTGCGCAGCTTAACTGTATCCGTCTTAGGGCTATAGATATCTTTGTCCTTATACATGACGCTGCCAGTGATTGTTACACCGGGGATCAAATCATTCATCCGATTCAAGGAACGTAAATAAGTCGATTTTCCACAACCAGAAGGTCCGATCATCGCGGTGATTTCACCTTTTTCAATTTCCATATCAATGCCTTTTAAGGCTTCTTTTTTACCATAATACAAATGAAGGTCTTTGGAAGTAATAATCTTCGACATTCAATTTCCCCCGTCTCTTAACCAAAATGTCCAGACACATAATCTTCGGTCGCCTGGATTTTCGGCCGTGTGAAGATTTTAGCTGTTTCATCATACTCAATGACATGGCCTAAGTAGAAGAAGGCCGTGTAATCACTGATCCGCGCAGCTTGCTGCATGTTATGAGTCACGATGATGATCGTGTAGTTTTCCTTTAATTGAACCAACGTCTCCTCCACTTTACCGGTGGAGATTGGGTCCAGCGCACTGGCAGGTTCATCCAATAATAAAATATCCGGTTTCATAGCGATTGCTCGCGCGATGCAAAGGCGTTGTTGCTGTCCGCCAGAAAGAGCCAAGGCACTTTTATCCAGATTATCCTTGACTTGATCCCATAAAGCCGCTTGCTTCAAGCTGGTTTCAACAGTTTCCTCTAGTTGATGCTTATCACGCATTCCGTGCTGCTTCAGTGCAAAGGTAATATTATCGCGAATCGATTTACTGAAGGGATTTGGCCGTTGAAAGACCATCCCGATTCGTTTGCGCATTTCATAAACATCGATGTTTGCTGCGTTAACATCTACCTCTTTATACACGATCTTTCCTGTCACACGAGCACTGGCGATACCGTCATTCATCCGATTCAACGAACGCAGATACGTCGATTTGCCGCAGCCTGAAGGCCCGATTAAAGCAGTGATTTTATTTTTTTCAAATTCCAGGTCAACACCTTTGATCGCTTCGTTGTCACCATAATATACGTGCAGATCTTCCGTATGCAACGCAATTTCGCCTGGCATTTTTATCAGGTTTCGTTCATCCCAATTGTATTCTTTCATTAAAGTTCTCCTATATTCGTTCTCAGTTTCAATGTCTTAACATCAACGGGTTACGTTGAAGTCATTCTTTTATGCAGTCGTTTACCGATTGCCCGAGCTCCGAAGTTAAACAACAGAACCGCTAAAATCAAAACTGCTGAAGCACCTGCTGAGACAGAAGTTCCATCCGGCATCGTGCCTTCTGTGTTGATTTTCCAAATATGCACAGCCAATGTTTCAGCTTGGCGGAAAATACTCAATGGACTTGAAACACTTAGTGGATTTAAATTGGTAAAATCCAAAGCTGGAGCACTTTGCCCTGCAGTATAGATCAACGCTGCCGCCTCACCAAAAATCCGGCCAGAGCTCAAGATGACCCCAGTCAAAATTCCCGGCAATGCATCTGGTACGACAATTTTTGTGACCGTCTCCCACCGTGATAAGCCTAAAGCTAACCCAGCTTCGCGCTGAGTATAATGAATCGCTCTTAACGATTCCTCAATATTTCTTGTTAGTAACGGTAAGTTGAACAAAGTCAGTGCTAAAGCCCCTGAAAGAATCGAGAAGCCGTAACCAAACTGAATAACAAAGATCAAGAAGCCAAACAAACCGACAACCACTGAAGGTAAAGAACTCAAGATTTCAATCGATGTACGAATGACATTCGTCACCCAATTTTTCTTTGCATATTCAGATAAGTAAATTCCAGCACCTAATGAAATAGGCAAACTGATGATCATCGTGATCAACAGCAAGTAAACAGAGTTGAACAATTGAATTCCGATCCCGCCACCTTTTTGGTAGGCTTTTGAAGGCGAAGTCAAGAATTCCCATGATACGTGGGGCAAGCCGCGAATCAAAATATATAATAATAGAAAGGCAAGGATCGCAACGATCAAGCCAGAGACCGTGTATAAAACACCGGTCGCGATTTTATCCGCGCGTTTTGCTTTATCCATTGCTTATTTCCCCTTTCTTTCCGATGTAACGAATCAAAATATTGAATACTAAAGACATGAACAACAGGATCAATGCTAATGACCACAAAACGTTATTTTCAACTGTACCCATGATGGTATTTCCAATTCCCATCGTCAAGATTGAAGTCAACGTTGACGCAGGTGTGGTCAGGCTTGTCGGCATTAATGCCGCATTCCCGATTACCATCTGGATCGCCAAGGCTTCACCAAAGGCACGAGCCATACCGAAAACAACTGCCGTTAAAATTCCCGGAACTGCCGCACGTAAAACGACTTTGTAAATGGTTTGCCAGCGGGTTCCACCCAAAGCTAATGATGCTTCGCGGTAATGCCGCGGTACTGATTTTAAGGTATCTACCGTCATCGTTGTAACTGTTGGTAAGATCATAACGAACAAAACGAAGGTTCCTGACAAGATTCCGAACCCTGTTCCGCCGAAGATCGAACGAATAAAGGGAACGATTACCGTCAAACCGATAAACCCATAAACAACCGAAGGAATCCCAACCAGTAACTCAATGACCGGTTGTAAAAATTTCTGTCCTTTGGTTGGAGAAATTTCCGTCATGAAGACCGCCGCCCCAATCGCAAATGGTGTCGCTACAATCGCAGACAAAAATGTCACCATAAATGAACCTAAAATCATTGGCAGCGCACCAACTAACGGCTTGCCATCCGGTCCAGTCGCACTAGGATTCCAGACTGTTCCAAATAAAAAATCAAACACATTAATCTTATCTACAAAAAAGGTCGACAACCCTTTGCTTGCCACAAAATAGAAAATCGCTCCAACAACAAATACGATCAACGCGATACATACAAAACTTACAAACCGTCCTCGCTGTTCGATCCTCGCACGCTTTGATTTCGTCGTGAGCGCTTTTTTTACATCTTCATTATCCAAGGCCTACTCCTCCTGATTCCTACAAACTAATCCACTTGGTTTTTTACAAACCAACAAAGCCATTTTACCTGTTGAAAATCAATTTCCTTTTAACCTCCTGTAACGCTTCCATGACATTTGTAAAGAAAGTGTAAACCAGATTGGAGACCCACTGCAACTGAACTGCTTGGAAATACAAAAGTCCCCCTTCAATCCTGTGTCAACTAGTGACCAAGGTCGAACGAGGACTTAAACTATTTATCTTGCCATTCCCACCAATTTTGTTTATCTGGCGGAAGTTCGCCATCATGATCCGCATAATGCACAGCCAACCGATAGACATACAACGCACAGCGATCAACTTTTTGCCCTTGCGTTACACAATCCTTCAAATAAATTGCTTCAGGATCCTGCTTCTTCAAAGAATCTATATCAGGATAGCCCGCATTAATCAAATGCTGCGCCATATTTTTTCCGATACCCGGAATCGCCTGCAAATCATTTTTCATCTCTGATCACCCTTCTTTGTATTCGGTAAAGGTTAATACATAATTGTCAGGATCGGTAATTGCGAATTCTTGTGCACCATAAAATGTGGTATGTGGTTCAGTATAAATCGGATAACTACTTTTAACATCTGCATAAAATTTTTCAAAATTCTCCACCGTAATATACAACGTAATTGACGGCTGAATCTTTTCGGCAGCCAAGATCGGATACTCTTCACTTAAATTGCTTTTTTCCTGCAGCATCAATGTCATAGCCTCTTTTGCTAAAATCGCAAATTGCAACGTTTGGTCTTTAGCCGGTACTGACGCCACCACTTCTAAACCAAGCACTTCTTGATAAAACTTCACTGATGCATCCACACTTGTTACCATCAAATTCGTCGTTATATTTTTATACATTTTAACCAGCTCCTTTAATTTATAGTCTTATTCTAGCAAGACCTGACAGCTAGTTATTGTAAAAATGCGTCAATTTTTATAGCGAGCCAGCAATTCCAGCGGCGTGATTCCTAAATGATGTTTAAAGTCTTTATTGAAATGTGGTTGATCGTAATAATTTGTGACTGCCAAAATATCAGCTGGTCGCGCTTGTTCTGAAGTTAAGATCTGCAAGCATTTTTGAAAGCGTAGAATACTCAGTACCATTTTAGGCGTCAAACCAAAATTTTTCGCAAAGATTCGCTGACATTGCCTCGGGCTGAAATAAAGCAGCTCATATAAATCCTTCGTTGTTTGCGGAATTTTCTCAGATAATTTCGGAAAGAGTTGAGTGAAATCATTGGGCTGCTTCTCTTCAAATTTTGCGACTAAATAATTTTGAAAGATCTCTTGTGCTTTTTCAAATGTCTCAGTAAATAATTCTTTTTGATCTAAGTCATCAAAAACTTCTGAAAGTAAGATGAACTGATCCATGGCTGCTCCTGCCGGCAAACCTGTCAATTGATGGAAAGCCCCCGGCATCATGCGCGCACCGAAAAAATGTGCCGGTGTTTGGATTTCATAATCAAAATCAGTCTGCTGGTTTCCGGTAAAAAAGATCATTCTTTGATCGAAATCCACAATCAGATCAATGCAGCCATCCGCAATGATCACATTCTTAACACAAGCCTGTTCTTGCGTTTTCGACTGTATCGACCAAAAACACAAGACGAAATCACTGCATCCACAAATTATTTTTTCGCGATAGCTCATCACTCGCGTAAAATCATCACTCAAAAGAAATGGCAATTGAATCGGATAGTACATCGAATTAATCCTCCTATTGCTATATTAGCTAATTATATAAAAAGGGACATGGAAATTCATCCATGTCCTCACAAAATTATTGTATTACATTTCCCTGCCAATCACGCTCGACCTTCATATCAGAAATAGGAATATACCCAAGTTGAGGAACAACTTTTCCTTGAACTTCTTTTGAAAGCATATAATCGAGAAAATCCTTCACCAATTCAGTTGGCTGCCCCTTCGTATACATATGCTCATAGGCCCAAATTTTCCAGCGATTGGTAGTCACATTCTCATCTGTTGGCTCAATATTATCGATATTTAGTGTTTGCACTTCTTTCGTTACATAAGAGAAGGCCGTATAACTAATTGCTCCGGGTGTATCGGCGACGATCTGACGCACCATTCCACTTGAATCCTGCTCTTGCGCGCGAACCGCTGTCTTACCATCCAAGACCCACTGCTCAAAGGTCGAGCGTGTGCCGCTACCGCTGGCTCGGTTCAAAATGACGATATCTTGATCTTTTCCGCCAAGCTCTTTCCAATTTTTGATCTCACCAAGAAAAATCTTCCGCAGATTCTCCAATGAAATATTCGTTACCCCAACGCCCTTATTAACGATCGGAGTGATGCCGACAACTGCGACCTTGTGATCGACTAACTTCTTCGCGTCGATCCCATTTTTTTCTTCTGCAAACAAATCTGAATTACCGATCTCAACTGCTCCCGATTGTACCTGACTCAAGCCAGTCCCGCTTCCGCCACCCTGGACATTGATAAATCTGCCAGGATTCTTACTTTGATATTCTTCTGCAACAGTTTCAACAAGCGGCTGCAGAGCAGACGATCCGACTGCAGTAATTGACTCGCCGCGGTCGATCCATTTTGAACAACCGGACAAAAGTAAAAGCGTACCTAATAGAGGAATTAACCATTTCTTCATGAAAAAGCTCCTTATTTCAATTAATTGAGCCAACTCTAGTAAAATGAAAAAATTGTGTCAAATTTTCTGACTAGCGTTGGCATATGATCCCACTAACGTCTTAAAAATGAAATTGGGACTCGCAACTGACATCTTATTCATTTCCTAAATGTTTGACTTACTAAACAAGCTAGTTCATTTTATACTATCAAACCATGAAAGCGCAAATGATTTTTACAGGAGAGGAGAAATCAAACGTGCAATTCCTTCTTTGAACTTAATAACAATCCCGCGCTGATCGTATTTTTCTTGAGTCAAAAGTTCTGATTTCATAGAGTCTTTATAAAATTCTTCACGCAACTCCTCGGCAAACGCCGCGTCGTAAACGATCGTATTCACTTCAAAGTCCAATTTGAAGGAACGAACATCGATATTGGCTGATCCCACTGAAGCGATTCCAGCGTCAATCACCATCGTTTTTGCGTGAATAAAACCATTCTCGTAGGTCTCGATGATTGCTCCATATTCCAGCAGCTCAGCTGAAAAAGAATAGGTCGCCCAATAAACCAGCATATGATCGGGTTTATTCGGAATTTGAATACGAACCTTGACCCCTGATAATAATGCCAGCTTCAATGCCTCATGAATCGGTGCATCTGGGATGTAGTAAGGCGTTTGAATCAGAATTTCTTTCTTGGCTAAATTGATCATTTTCAGGTAGGTCAATTTAATTTGCTCGTGCTCACTATCAGGTCCGCTGCTGACCATTTGCAAGGCCAGCTTCCCTTCTGATTCGATCTCAGGGAAATAATCCGGTTGATAAACCAGTTCATGTTTTTGCTGGGAATTCCAATCCATCAAAAAACGGTTCTGCAACGTGTAAACAGCATGACCGTGAATGCGCAAATGATTATCTCGCCAATAGCCGAACTTTTCGACTAATCCTAGGTATTCATCCCCAACATTGAAGCCGCCAGTATAGCCGATCTCCCCATCGATCACCACGATTTTCCGATGATTGCGATAATTCATACGCGGATTCAAATACGGTAAAAATAGTGGGAAGAAAAAATCCACTTCTCCCCCTGCTTCGATCAGTGGGGCAAGAAAACGGCGATTGACCTGGGTAGAACCCCACGCATCTAAAAGCAGTCGAACTTTTACTCCACGAGAGGCTGCGGCTACTAATGCTTCCCTTACTTCAAGCCCCAGATCATCTGCACGATAAATATAGTACTCCATATGGATGTGGTATTTTGCCTGTTTGATATCCTCAAGCAGCGCGTCGAACTTTTCGCGTCCATCAGTGTATAGAATAACCTCATTATTGGTCGTATATAAAGAACTCTCAAACATCGTCAGCATATAGATCAGCTGCTTCGGATCAACTTGATTCGTTGTTGGCTTTGGAAAAAGGCCTCGTGCCAATGCTCGCTGCTGCTGCTGGACCTCCACGTTCATCCCGATTTTGGTCTGCATCTTCAAATCAAAGATCCGTTCCTTCGAAATTCCCTTTCCAAAAAAGACATATAAAATAAAGCCGAGAACTGGAATGAAGGTCAGGACTAACAACCAAGCCCATGTATTGACCGTGTCCTTCCGTTCTCGAAAAACAATAATAAATGATAAAATCGTATTAATAATCAGGAACACTAATCCCAAGTGCTCTGTCACAAAAGACATGTTTCCACACTCCTTCTACTAAAGAATAGCCGAGAAGAAGCTGATTGTAAACCACGTGCTTTAGCGTTTTTTTTCATTTTGCAACAACATGTCAATGTGAGGGATTTCATCCTCTAAATAAACATCGGAAGTTTTTTCAAAGCCAAATGAACCGTAGAAATCAGCTAGGTGCGCTTGCGCTGAAATAATAACTGGACGATTGGGATAGCGGACTTCAATCTCGCCTAATGTCTTCCTTACAATCTCTCGACCTAACTGCTGTCCTCGGTACTCTTTCACCACTAAAACTCGACCAAAATGAACCCCGTCCTCTTCATCCAAAATACGCGCATAAGCTTGCAACGTTCCATTTTCCGCTATGCAAACGTGAACCGCCTGACGATCTGCCTCATCGACTTCTTGATAAGGACATTTTTGCTCCACAACAAAGACTGCTGTACGAGCCTGTAAAATAGTTACTAATTCTTGTGGTGTTAATTCATCCGTTGATTTGATCATAGATTTCCTCCAGGATTTTATATTAAAAATAGTTTAACTTACTTTCTGCTTAATGTCCGCTAGTAACCTTGATTCCGATAATTCCTGCGACCAAAAGTATGACAAAAAAACTGGTCAATAACGATAGATGATCTTTAAAGAAAATGACTCCGATCAAAATTGAGCCTACCGCTCCGATTCCTGTCCAAATCGGATACGCCAAACTCATTGGTAACGAATGAAGTGATTTTGCCAAAAAATAGAAACTTGCGATCATTCCAATCACCGTTAATAGTGAATAATTGATTTTACTGAAGCCTTCACTCAGCTTCATCATCGTCGCCCAAAACATTTCAAACACTCCTGCTACGACTAAAGATACCCATGCCATCATAAAAATTCCTCCTAAACACACCGCTAATTCATTTCAAGGTATTCATTTTTCCAAAAACACGAAAAATGAGTTCGATTTTCATTACGCATATCATTATGCTAAATCGCCTGCCTATTAACTGGTTAAAAATTGATCCCTTCGACACAAACCAAATAGACTGCAAAAAGCATAACTGACAAAATAAGGGAGTCCAATTTCTTCAATGACCTAACGAAATTGGCTCCCTTGCTCGGTAGCGTTATATAATTGATTTCTATCTTAGAACCTTTCATAAAAAAAATCAAGGAATAGCTTTTCTGATTTTATTAAGGAACAAAAAAACTTCTCCGAATTTGTTTCGAAGAAGTTTTGTTTATTAAATTTTTAAGAAGCGACGCATTGAAATGACTGACCCTAATGAACCAATCAAGTAACCTCCGACTGCCATCGTGATATCCAAAATCCAAACGATTTGGTTCGGACGCAGCAGTTCTAGATTGGACTGTAAGAGATACGGTGCAGCTAATCCGTATACTTGTGAGTATCCGTAGGTTAAGACTAAAATCGGCACGATTGAACCAATCAAACCGATCCAACCACCCTCAAGGAAGAATGGCCAACGGATATACCCATTTTTAGCACCAACCAAGCGCATGATTTGAATCTCGGTTTTCCGTGAAATGATCGTGATCCGAATGGTATTCGAAATCAAGAAGATTGCCACGAAGACTAATAGAGCAGCTGCTGCTAAGCCCCAAGTCCGTACGACCTTCGACATTTGAATGATTCGGTCAGCAGAATTTCCGCCATAATTGGCACGGAAAACATTTGGTAATTGACTTGCTTCTCGGGTTACCGGACGAATATATTGTGCGTCTGTTGCTTTTACAACATATACATCATAAAGCGGGTTGCTGTCGCCTTCAAATAGGTCCCAGGCATCTCCCATTTGTTTTTGTAATTTTTTCAACTGCTCTTCTTTACTAGAAAAGGTCACCTTATCTACATGGCTGATATCTTCCAGATCTGTCTTCAACTCTTTTAAATCCTTTTCCTTCGTACCGATATCAACAAAGACGGTTACTTCGACATTGCCTTCAACATCCTGAGCTAATTTCGTCGCATTCATGATCACTGCCATGAAGATTCCTGCCATCGTCAAGGTGATCGTTACCGCACTGACTGAAGCTAAGGTCATCCAGCCGTTACGTTTGACACTCTTGATACTTTCCAACAAGTGCCGGAAGAAATTTCTAATCATCAAACTCGTATTCTCCTTCCGCTTCATCCCGAACGATCAAGCCATTTTCAATCGCGATCAAGCGATGACGCATTGTATCTACGATCGTTTTGTTATGAGTCGCCATGACGATCGTTGTTCCTTGATTATTGATTCGTTCTAATAGATGCATGATTTCCCAAGAAGTATCCGGGTCCAAATTTCCTGTCGGTTCATCGGCGATCAACACTTTCGGGGTATTCACGATCGCGCGAGCGATTGAAACCCGTTGTTGCTCCCCACCAGATAGTTCACTTGGGAACACGCGGACTTTATGCTTCAACCCAACAAGGTCTAGCACTTCCATAACACGTTTTTTGATGTCCCGCGGTTTACGTCCAATAACCTGCATTGCATACGCAACATTTTCATAAACGGTCTTGCGGGGCAGTAGTTTGAAGTCCTGGAAAACGACGCCGACATCACGACGTAAATAAGGAACTTCTTTATTTTTGATTTTTAATAAATCGTGACGGGCAACATCTAATACTTTTCCAGAGGTTGCTTTTTCTTCACGATACATCAACTTGATAAAGGTAGACTTTCCACTACCAGAGGGGCCAACGACATAGACGAACTCACCTTGATCGATACGGACCGAAATCCCACGTACAGCAGTTGTCTTGTTAGGATATTTTTTTGTTACATCCTGCATTTCAATCATGCTTTATCTCTCCAAATCCTCTTAAATTCTTTGTTATTATAGCATGCCAACATTGCAACTGGCTTTCATTACTTTACAGTTTGATTTCATTTTGGCCTTAACCCTCTTGAGCTAAGCGCCATTTCAAGTAAGCGTCAATGAAAGGATCCAATTCGCCGTCCATTACTGCCTGTACATTTCCTGTCTCATGTTCGGTGCGGTGATCCTTCACCATCGAGTAAGGATGAAATACATAAGAACGAATTTGCGAGCCCCAGCCGATTTCCTTTTGTTCACCACGTAATGCAGCAGCTTCCTGCTCCTTCTTCTCGATCTCTAATTGATAAAGCTTCGCCTTCAGCATCTGCATCGCCGTTTCGCGGTTATGGAATTGCGAACGCTGTGCTTGACTGGCGACAACGGTGCCGGTCGGTAGGTGCGTGATTCGAACGGCTGATGAAGTCTTGTTGATATGCTGACCGCCAGCACCGCTGGCGCGATAAACATCGACCTTCAGATCATCTGGATTGATCTCGACTTCGATATTTTCATCTAATTCCGGCATCACTTCAACCGAACAAAAAGAAGTATGGCGTCGGCTAGCTGAATCAAAAGGTGAGATTCGTACTAAACGATGAACACCCTTTTCTGACTTCAAGTAGCCATAAGCATTCGTTCCCTTGATCATCAGCGTCACACTTTTGATACCCGCCTCGTCACCTGATTGGTAATCGATCGTCTCAACCGAAAATCCATGCTGCTCAGACCAGCGTGTATACATCCGCAAAAGCATCGAGCCCCAGTCCTGAGATTCTGTTCCACCAGCACCTGGATGCAATTCCACGATCGCATTATTTTTATCGTAAGGTTCATCCAGTAAAAGAGACAGCTCAAAGCCAGAAACTTTTTCCTGCAATTGGCCTAACCGTTCTTCAAGTTCACTCTGCAGTTCAGCGTCATATTCTTCCTGCTGCATTTCCCACATGACATTCAATTCATCGGTTTCATTTGCGATCGCTTGAAACTGGTCATATGTATCCTTTGCTGCATTGTTACTATTGATCAATGCCTGCGCCTTTTCCGAATCATCCCAAAAATCTGGAGCGGTCATTTGATTTTCCGCCTCCGCGATGTCTTCTTCTAATTGCTCTAGGTCAAAGAGACCCCCTGAAGCTTACGACCTGCTCTTGCATCGTGTCTAACAAATTTCGTATTTCTGCATTTTCCACATCTATTCCCTCTTTCTTCCGGATAAAAAATTACCCGTAAAACCATGAATCAAAAATATTCGTACTTCAATCTCAATACACATACCATTCTGCTCAAGGTTTTGTCAACCATAAAAAAGTATTTATTACAAAATGAACCTTTAAAAAAGATTTGATAAAACATGATTCTCAGTATGTTCTATATACGATTACACTATGTTTTTAAGTCAAGACTCTTTAAAAATCAAGCTGTAATAAGCAAAACTGGCAGCTAATTCGTTTTAAAGGATTAACTTTTTCAAAGAGCGAAAAAGTTAGGTTTATTCTCATCGCGCATACCATCCAACTAAACATCACGTATCAATACCGTATTTCAAGCCTTTTAATTGCTAGTCCAACTTTGAGCACTTCGAGAAGTTGGACTGGCAGCTAGCTCATATTAAAGTAATCATTTTTCGAAACCCACGAAAAATGAATCTGATTCTCGCCACGCGTACGATTACGCTAAACCATTCGTGCCTTATTTCATCAGAACATATCAACTTAGATTTCGTTCTATATCAAACTGCTAAGAGCGTAACTCGCAAAACAAACGAGACATAGTAGCTATGTCTCGTCCTAAGTCCACTCTTTATCGTAAAAAACTATTGTCCTTTGCCGTGGCAATTTTTATATTTTTTACCACTGCCGCATGGACAAGGATCGTTCCGTCCAACTTTTTCTACATGAACTGGTTTTTGTTTCGTATGAGTCAAGTTTTTCGGATCGCCATCGGCTTCTACCGGATGTTCTTGCTGGTTTTGCGCCACTTGTTCACGTTGAACGTTTTGGCGTATTTCTGCCTTCATGAAGAGACGCGTCACTTCAAATTCGATCGCCCCAACCATGTCTTCGAACATCTTGTAGCCTTCTGTTTGATACTCAACCAATGGATTATTTTGTCCATAGGCACGCAGACCAACGGATTGACGTAATTGATCCATTGCATCAATGTGATCAGTCCACTTCGTATCCACGACACGCAAGATAACGACTTTTTCAAATTCCAATAATTGTTCTGGACTTTGCAGCTGAGCTACCTTCGTATCAAAGACTGCTTTCGCACGACCATACAGATAGTCTTTCATCTCTTCTGGTGTCTTGCCTTCGAAATCCGCTTTTGAGATAGAGTCTTCATGAACTAGCGTCGTTCCAGCAAAATCAGCCAAGGCTTCAAGATTCCAGTTTTCCTTTTCTAATTGCGTATGGCTATCCACAACCCGTGCGATCGTCCGACGTACCATGTTCAATAAGTTCGGCGTCAAATCTTTTTCGCCCATAATAACATCTTGACGTTGTTTGTAGATAACTTCCCGTTGTTCACGCATCACATCATCATATTGCAGAACGTTTTTACGCGTATCGTAGTTATTTCCTTCTACTCGTTTCTGAGCAGATTCTACTTGACGGGTCAGCATTTTACTTTGGATCACCGCATCTTCGTCTTCGACCTTCATCCGATCTAAGAATGCTTTGATTCGTTCAGAACCAAAACGTTTCATCAAGTCATCTTCTAATGAAAGGTAGAACTGAGTAACACCAGGGTCCCCTTGACGACCTGAACGTCCACGCAGCTGATTATCAATACGACGTGATTCATGACGTTCCGTACCAATTACGGCTAGTCCGCCTAATTCAATGACACCTAGACCTAACTTGATATCGGTTCCTCGACCGGCCATGTTGGTAGCGATCGTAACGGAGCCTTTTTGTCCGGCGTTCATAATGATTTCCGCTTCTTTAAAGTGGTTCTTCGCATTTAAGACTTCATGCGGAACTTTTTCGCGATCTAACATGTTTGAAAGTAACTCAGACGTTTCAACGGCTACGGTACCGACCAAGATCGGTTGTCCTTTACGATGACGTTCTTTGATGTCTTGAACGACCGCATGGAATTTACTTTCTAGTGTTGGGTATAACAAATCCGCGTTATCTTCCCGAATAATCGGGCGGTTCGTTGGAATTTGGATAACTTCGATATTGTAGATTTCACGAAATTCTTCTTCTTCCGTTTTGGCAGTACCTGTCATCCCGGCTAACTTCTTGTACATCCGGAAATAGTTTTGGAAGGTGATGGTTGCCATCGTCTTCGTTTCGTCTTCGATCTCAACGCTTTCCTTAGCTTCGATCGCTTGGTGCAAGCCATCGGAATATCGACGACCATCCATGATCCGTCCAGTAAATTGGTCAACGATCAACACTTTTCCTTCTTGGACCACATAGTCGATGTCACGAATCATAATGTAATTTGCCCGTAACGCTTGGTCTAAATGGTGAGTCAACGCAGTATTTTCCAAGTCATATAAGTTTTCCAAGCCGAAGTTTTCTTCCGCTTTTTCGATTCCTTGCTCAGTCAAACCGATCGTTTTTGATTGGATATCGATTTTGTAGTCTTCATCTTCTTTTAACCGTTTGACGAAATTATCTGTCCGTGTGTATAACGCTGTAGATTTTTCAGCGGCACCAGAAATAATCAATGGTGTCCGCGCTTCATCGATCAAGATCGAATCGACTTCATCGACGATCGCATAACTCAACGGACGTTGAACCATCTGATTCTGATAAACGACCATGTTATCACGCAGATAGTCAAATCCTAACTCGTTATTCGTACTGTAAGTGATGTCGCAATTGTAAGCTTCCCGTTTTTCGTCAGATGTTTTTGAATTGATATTCAATCCAACACTCAAGCCTAAGAAGTTATACAATTCACCCATTTCAGTGGAGTCACGTGTTGCTAAATATTCATTTACTGTTACAACATGGACACCTTCACCTGTCAAGGCATTCAAATAAACCGGCATCGTTGCTGTCAACGTTTTCCCTTCACCGGTTTTCATTTCAGGGATATTTCCATCGTGCAATACAATACCACCCATTAATTGGACGTGGTATGGATAGAGACCCAAGACACGCTTCGCTGCTTCACGCACTACCGCGAAAGCTTCCGGTAGTAGATCATCTAATGTCTCTCCCGCTTGATAGCGCCCTCTGAATTCTTCTGTTTTGCCACGTAATTGACCATCTGACAATTTTTCCATCTCTCCGGAAAATCCTTCGATCTTGTCAGCAATCCCGCTTAATCGTTTCAATTCTTTTTTATCATTTTCAATCATTCGTCTCAGAAAGTTTGCCATTCGTTTATCTTACTCCTTTAATTCTTTTCATTTTCTATTTTATGATAGAAACCCGCTAGTATATTTTATCATTACTCCTTGAGAAAAGAAACTTATCATAGCGAATAAAGAACGACTTATATAATGATTAATCTTTTTTGTGAATTTCTAAATAGCTCATGATACCAAGAAAAACCCCTTAGTGGAAAACTATTGTATTCCAAATACTTTATTTTCAATGAAAATATAAAAACCTTCCAGCATCAGCTGGAAGGCCGTAAATTTAAATTAATCTGTTTCGATTAAACCATATTTGCCATCTTTACGACGATAAACGATACTAGTGCCATTAGTTTCAGCATCTTCAAAAATAAAGAAGTTATGACCAAGCATGTTCATCTGTAAAACTGCTTCTTCGCTGCCCATTGGTTTCAATGATAAACGTTTTGTTCGAACGATTTCTAATTCAGATTCTTCTGAACCTTCTGCGTTCACTAACACTTCAACTTCACGTTCAGGCACGCCCGTTTCACGAGCTTTGCGATTAATTTTTGTTTTAAATTTTCGGATCTGACGTTCTAATTTATCCACAACCAAATCAATACTTGCATATAAATCTGGTGAAGTTTCTTCCGCCCGAAGAACCAAGTAAGGTAATGGAATCGTTACTTCAACTTTTGCCGTTTTTTCTGTGTAAACTTTCAAATTGACATAAGCAGTTGCGTCCGGAACATCAGTGAAGTAGCGTTCTAACTTTCCTACTTTCTTTTCAACGTAATTACGGATAGCTTCAGTAACTTCGATGTTTTCTCCACGAACATTATATTTGAACATACGTATTGCCCCTTTCGTCTTGCCAACTGAAGAGAAGGAAGGACCACTCTTACCTCTTCTTCTTAATCCTATTATATCGAAATCTAATCCTTTTGCAAAGTAAATCGCTATCAATTTTCGAAGTAAAAACGATGCATTTTAACGTGAAAAAGTCAAGCTCTTCACTGTTTCGGCGCCATTTTCATATAATAATTCAGCCGCATGGAAGAGCGTTCGCCCCGTCGTATAAACATCATCAACTAATAAAACTCTTTGTTTTCTAATTTTTCTATTTGATACCAACAATTCGAAAGGCTGTTCCATTTTCAACCGCTCTTCCCGTGATTTTTCTGACTGAGGAGACAGCTCTTTCCGCTTCAACAAAAGCTCAAAAGAAACCCTCGTAAAAGCCAAACAGCTGCTAACCTGATTAAAACCTCTTTGCTCAAATCGCTCTTTTGAAAGAGGCAGCGGACAAATCAAATAATCTTGATAGTTCCGCATTATCTGCTCCAGTTCAGTCGCAAAAGCTCCCCGCAGACGATAGTCTCCTGTAAATTTATAGGCTTCAATCCATTCTCGAAAGCCTTCATCGTATTGAAATAAGCTTTTATTCTCCAGCACAAAACCAAGGTTCTGCCGCCACAGCCGACAATCTGAACAAAGCTCTGACGAATTTGCCCGACCGCATCCTGGACAAGCAGTCGACTGATTGATTTTAGTAAACAACTTTTCGCAGTGATAGCATCGTTGACTGGTCGAAAAAAAGAGTTCTCGCAGAGTTAGATTCCGTGTCAGTTGCTTTTGGCAACAGCTACATCGCATCGATCAAGCCCTCCTGCATAGCACGCTGATTATTATCTTTGATCTCCTTGATCGCAGACTTGATCGAACGAGTCACTTCGCTGGTCACAAAGATCACCTCAGCTTTAGAAAAGTCCCCTTTACGGTCTGCTCTGCCAGCAATCTGGACCAGTGCAGCTTTTTTGAAAACACGGTGGGAAGCCTGCAATACAATGACAGATACCTTTTCAAAGGTGACTCCCCGCTCAAGAATTGTGGTTGTCAGCAGCAGTTGATACCTTCCAGCACGCATATTTTCCACCTTGACTAGACGTTCTTGGTCCTGTGAAAAAACAGTCGTCAATCTAACCTCGGGAAACATTGCCTGAATACAGTCAGCCATTTTAGCCAATAGGAGAATATTCGGACAAAAAAGCAAGACATTGTTTTCCTCTAATAGTGCAGCTATCTTCATCAAAATTTTCTTTGACAAACGTCCCGCCAGCAGATCTTTTTCTAAACGCCATGAGAATAATAGTTCAGGAACAGGCAGTGGGCGGCGATGGTATCGTGCTGGCAGATAATAAACACGATCTACTTGCTTCTTCAAGTTATCAGCAGGAGTAGCACTTAAATAGACACGTTTTCCCGACTCTCGCTGAGCCTTATCCACTGCACGATGCAGTAAGGGATCTTCTGCATAGGGAAAGGCGTCCACCTCATCGACAATCAACAGGTCAAAATAATTATGGTAGCGCAGAAGCTGATGAACCGTACATATCACAAACTGATCCCCAGTATCCTTTCGCTCCTGTCCGTGGAAAAGACTGATTTTTTCGTTAGGAAACGCTTGGCGAAAACGCAGAAATAGTTCGTTGCACACGTCAACTCGCGGAGACGTTATGGCGATCCGCTTTCCTGCCTGCAAAAAAGCCGTTAACAAAGGAAATAAAATTTCGGTTTTTCCAGCCCCTGTTACCGCCCAAAGTAAGAAGAACTGCCTATTCAATTGATCCTCCAATAAATCTTCGGCAATTTTCCGTTGTGCAGCGGAGAGTTTTCCCGACCAGCTAAGCTCAACCTTTCTTGGAAGCAACTTTTTAGCAGGAAAGAAATAAAGAAAGCTGCGGTTATCTATGCGTCCCAACGCTAGACAAGCCGTACAATAATAAAAGCCGGCAGGAACTTTTTCTCGAGAAACTTCTCCACAGCGCTGACAGAACCAGCCTGTTTCCCTTTCGCTCATCGCAGGGACTTTTTCGGCATGCGCCAAGTTTACTTGAGGATAAAAAGTCTGCCATTCATTCAATAGTAATCGTTGACCCGTAATTTCCATTCATGCTCCCCTCACTAAAGCTTTTCAAAAAAATACGCAATTTCTCAATTTTGGCTTCGACTATTTATATCTAACAGATGCAAAAAACGGAAGCACGGCAATTAATTGCCGCACTTCCGTTAATTACTTTATTATATCAACCAGCTTGATTTTACTAATTTGTTAAAGACCACGTACTCCTTGTCGAGGTTGACCTGAACGACTTCATAATTCGCGTTCAACCAGCCATAGGCACCTTTTTCCGGATGACGATAATCATTTGCCCACCAATCCAGATCTTGTCGCGCGGTTTGCGGCAAGCCGCTGCGAGGAAATAGCAACTCGTCAAATTGAGTAAAAGTCAATGTTACCTGTGAACCATTATTACTTTTCAAATAATGAGTAATTCCATCGTATTTTTTTGCACGTGTCATGCACATCCCTCACCTTCAAACAAAATCCTTCTGGCAAACAAGCCGCTAGTTGAAACTTACCCCGCTTTTCTCCTATACTAAGGTAGATAAAATAAAAGTGAGGCAAAATCATGCTGCAAAATTATCGAACCATCAAAGAAGACAATCAACACGAAATCGAGATCAAAAAATCTCGCTTTATTTGTTTTTTAAAACGTATCGAATCCGAAGAGGAAGCCAAAGACTTCATTCAGCAGATTAAAAAGGAGCACTGGAAAGCCAATCATAATTGCAGTGCCTTCGTGCTGGGCGAGCGCAGTGAGATCCAACGCTCTTCAGATGACGGCGAACCTAGCGGAACTGCCGGCGTCCCCATGCTGGAGGTACTGAAAAAAAATGAGCTGATCAATGTTTGCGCTGTTGTGACTCGTTATTTCGGCGGAACCAAACTAGGCGCTGGCGGATTGATCCGTGCTTACTCTGGGGCCGTTGCTCAGGCGATCGCTGCAACAGGCATCGTTGAAGGCCGGCTACAGCAAGAAGTTTTCGTTAAGCTTGAATACCCTAATTGGGGCAAAATGGAGAACTTCATTGCCAATGAACATTTAGCCGTCAAAGATACCCACTTCACCGATCAGGTCGTAGTGACCTGCATGGTCGATGAAAATCAGATCGATGCCTTTGAAGCGCAAGTAACCGATCTGTTAAATGGCCAAGTCAGCTTCACTCTCGGCGAGGTCGCTTACCACGAACAACTGATCCAAGAGGCCTAGCCACTTGGATTATTTTTCTAGATAAAACTCGAAGCGGCTGCCGACATATTGGGTTCTCACATATTCAAATGGGCGTTTATCCGCTAAATAGGACACTTGGCGCAGCCGTAGAATCGCGTCCCCGCGTTTTACTGCTAAATATTCTGCGATTTGTTCCGAAGCTAGGGTCGCAGATACCGTTTGATTGGCCTGCCCAATCTCAAATCCTTTTTCCTGCAGGCTGTGATAAAACGATTCAGTAATTTCTTCCTTACTGAATCCTTCGATCAGCTTAGCCGGAATACTGGCGACTTCAAAACAGATTGGCAGATCATCCGCGTAACGAATCCGCTCCATCCGTAAAACCTGTTCGCCCTTTTCCAAACCTAATTTTTCCGCTTCACTGGAGCTGGCCCGCGAATGGAAGAAAGAAATTGTTTTGCTGGAGGGCACTTTGCCCAAGGATTCCATGATATCGGTAAAGCTTGTGGTTCCAGTCATTTTTTCTTGGACCTTTTGACTTGCCACATAGGTTCCTGAACCAATCTTACGTTCTAAGATCCCCTCATCCGATAGTGTTTGGATCGCTTGCCGCAGTGTCATTCGACTGACACCAAAGCGCAACGACAGTTCTCTTTCAGAAGGCAGGCGAGCACCGACCTTCCATACACCGTTTTCAATTTCATGTTTTAACTGATCATGTATTTGAATATATACTGGCACTTGATTCGCCATACTCTGTCACCCCGTTCAATTTTCTATCCTTATTATAACTGGTATATACCTAATGTACAACAATAATCCTTTTTATCTTCAAATTGGTTCATCTTTTTCGGTGGATCATTTTTGCCGTGTCTTCATCATTTACAATAGAAAAAAGGAAATAATTTTTGTTTATTAGCCTGACATAATTCTTGGTTAACAATAGTGCAGATGATTGATAGCTAGCGAATTGAATAGGATTACGTTTTCCCAGGAATAGAAAAATAAGTCGTTTTTTGTGCGTGTTGCATTTTTCTAATCGTGGCAAAGCACGAAAAAAAACTAAAAAAAGAGCAGACCTTTTATTAATTGGTCTACTCTCGTAATCAACGATAATCAACTTTTGACTTCTTCTTTTAATTGCTTATTAGCCGTTGCCATCATCAAACGAATTCGATTAAGCTGATTCACAATCGAAACCCCTGGATCGTAATCGATCGCGGCAATGTTCGATTTTGGAAACTGATGCCGTAATTCTTTAATCACACCTTTACCAACCACATGGTTCGGCAAACAACCAAACGGCTGCATGCAGACGATGTTGTTAACTCCGGTCTTCAATAGATCGATCATTTCACCCGTCAAGAACCAGCCTTCACCTGTGTGATTTCCAATAGAAAGAATCTTGCTGGCATCCTCGGCTAATTGATAGATCGAATGGATTCCGGTGAAGCGTTCAGAGGCACGTAAAGCTCGGTCCATTGGTTTTTCAACAAACTCAATCAGCTTAATCGCCATTTCAGCCAAGTTTTTGTTTTTCTTCGGCATCCCCATGTTGTCGTATTTCCAAATCTGGTTATACAAGGAATAGTTCATGAAGCCGATTAGATCTGGAACCACCGCTTCAGCGCCTTCTGCTTCTAACAAGCGGACGATGTCGTTATTGGCTGTTGGTGAGTATTTCACTAAGATTTCGCCTACGACACCAACTTTCGGTTTGACCTCATTTGAGATCGGCACCATATCGAAGTCTTGAATGATTTTTTTCATATTCATGTTAAAGAGCGTCAGTGAGCCATTCCGAACATTTCCTTCGACTTTCTTCAGCCATTTTTCATGCAGCGCATCGATTTGTCCTTTTTCCAATTCATAAGGACGCGTGCGGTAAACGACGCGTTCGAACAAGTCACCGTAAAGAATCGCAACAACAATTCGTTTCAGCATCGGCAAGGTGTATTTAAAGCCAGGATTGCTTTCCACTCCTTTATTCCCAAGTGAAACAGAAACTACTGGAACCTGTGGGAAGCCGGCATCGTTCAAGGCTTTTCGCAGTAGTGGAATATAGTTTGTCGCGCGACAGCCGCCGCCAGTTTGACTCATCATGACACTGGTGTTGTTCAAATCATACTTGCCACTTTGCAACGCTTCGACTAGCTGCCCAATCGAAATGATCGCTGGATAGCATGAATCATTGTTGACATATTTCAAGCCAACATTGACCGCTTCACGATCCATCGCTGGCAAGCATACGACATTGTAGCCAGAGGCCTCCAACGCGATATCAAACAAGCCTGATTGATGGATCGGACTAAGCATTGGCAATAGCAAGGTATGCTTTTTGCGCATTTCTTTTGTGAAGACGATCTTCTCTGGTTCTTCGAAACGTTTGACCGGTTCATATTTTGATTTGTCCCGTTCGTTGACCGCTGCTTTTAATGAGCGTAGACGGATTCTGATAGCCCCAAGATTGGAGCCTTCATCGATTTTCAGAACAGTATAGATCTTACCATATTGATCCATGATCTCTTCCACTTGGTCCGTGGTTACCGCATCAAGTCCGCAGCCAAATGAATTCAATTGAACGAGCTCAAGATTTTTCGATTTTGCGACAACGCGAGCCGCTGCATATAAACGAGAATGATAAACCCATTGATTGACCACCCGTAGATTGCCGACATCGCTTAAATGAGAAACACTGTCTTCCGTCAATACGTGGAAGCCTTCCTGTGTAATTACTTCCGCAATCCCATGGTTGATCTCAGGGTCCAAATGATACGGACGACCGGAAAGTACGACACCGCGTTCGCCTTTTTGATTGAGCATCAGCAAGGTTTCTCCCCCTTTTTGACGAACGTCTTCTTTGAAGGCTTCTAGTTCTTCATAAGCATGATGCAGGGCACTATCAATTTCAGCTTGCGTAATACCCAAATCCTGGAAACAACGACCCAGTACCTTAGCTACTGAAGCTTCATTGGCTAAATTCAAGTAAGGATTGCGATAATCGACTTTACCTTCGCGAATATCATCGACGTTGTTGCGAATCACGTCAGGATAGCTTTGAACGATCGGACAGTTGAAATGATTATCCGCTTCTTTGGATTCTTCCCGTTCAAATACGACACCTGGATAGAAAATCATCGGCACGCCGCCGTCGATCAACGCTTGGATATGTCCATGGGCGATCTTCGCTGGGTAACAGGCCGTGTCACTCGGAATAGTTTCCATCCCTTGTTCATAGAGTTCTTTGTTTGAGCGTGGTGATAATTTCACGCGGAAACCTAGATCACTGAAGAAGGTATGCCATAACGGATAATTTTCATACATGTTCAAAACTCGCGGAATCCCGATCTCGCCTCGCACCGCTTCTTTCTTGCGTAGTGGCCGATATTTGAATAAGCGACGGTATTTGTAATCCACCAGATTGACTTTTTTATCTTCCCGTTTAACTTTGATCCGTGCGCCGCGTTCACAACGATTTCCAGTGATGAACTGACGACCGTCAGAGAACAACGTCACTGTCAGCATGCAATTATTTTCACATAATCCGCAGTGAGTGAATTCCTTTTCAGCTGTGAAGCTATCAATCTCCGCTAAAGAAAGGGTTTCGGTTTTTTCACCGACTTCGTAATTTTCCAACGCGATTAAGGCAGCACCAAAGGCTCCCATTAAACCAGCGATCGAAGGGCGAACAACTTCACGTCCTGTGACTAGTTC
This sequence comes from Enterococcus sp. GPZ-007, assembly GCF_059374735.1. Classification (NCBI taxonomy): domain Bacteria; kingdom Bacillati; phylum Bacillota; class Bacilli; order Lactobacillales; family Enterococcaceae; genus Enterococcus; species Enterococcus sp. GPZ-007. The sequence continues at coordinate 106,205 of NZ_JCAFYN010000003.1, forward strand.
AAACGAGCGCAAGACTGCTTCATTATAGAAGGTTCCGCCTTGGCAGACAATCTTTTCTCCAAGCTCTTCCGGGCGACGCACTTTGATTACTTTGTAGATCGCATTTTTGATGACTGAATAAGACAGTCCAGCAGAAATATCGCCGACAGAGGCGCCCTCTTTTTGTACCTGTTTTACTTTCGAGTTCATGAAGACCGTACAACGAGAACCTAAGTCGACCGGTGCTTTTGATTTTAAGGCAGCCTTAGCGAAATCTTCGACATTATAATTCAACGATTTAGCGAAGGTTTCAATAAACGAACCGCACCCTGAAGAACAGGCTTCATTTAATTGGATTGAAGATAACGCACCGTCTTTGATCGTCATAGCCTTCATATCCTGCCCGCCAATATCTAAGATGAAATCTACACCCGGTTGGAAATGATTGGCAGCTTTATAATGCGCCATTGTTTCAACTTCGCCGATATCAACCTTTAAAGCATTCTTGATCAATTGCTCGCCATAGCCGGTTACTGCGGCCTTCCCAATGAAAACATTCGCTGGTAATTTCGTATATAGATCCTTCAATACCGTCATGGTCGTTTCCAACGGTTGCCCTTGGTTATTCCCATAAAATGAATACATCAAATTTCCGCTGTCATCGATCAAGGCGACTTTTGTGGTCGTAGATCCAGCATCAATCCCTAAGAAGGCAACTCCTTCATGTTCAGCCAAACTTTTTTCTTGCGCTTGTGCTTGACCATGACGCATCCGAAATTCTGCCAAATCGGCTTCATCTTCAAATAACGGCTCTAAGGTATCTGAAGGTGATAAATGACCTTCTTCGGCAGTTGTTAGACGATGCAATAGCCCTTCTAAAGAGGTCGCGTCAGCTTCTTCTGAATAAAAAGCAGCACCCATTGCTACAAAAAGCTGTGGATTTTCTGGAAAGATCACATTCTCCGGCGCGATATCCAACGTTTCGATAAAGCGTTGACGCAATTCAGACATGAAGAATAGCGGTCCACCGAGAAAAGCGATGTTTCCCTTAATTTTACGACCAGCGGCTAAGCCAGCGATCGTTTGATTAACAACCGCTTGGAAGATACTCGCCGCAATATCTTCCTTCGCAGCCCCTTCATTAATCAGCGGCTGTACGTCTGTTTTCGCAAACACTCCGCAGCGTGAAGCAATCGGATAGATCGTTTTATAATTTTTGGCTAATTCGTTGACGCCATTGGCATCGGTCTTCAGTAAAACAGCCATCTGGTCGATAAAAGCCCCCGTACCCCCAGCACAGCTACCGTTCATCCGTTGCTCCAAAGCCCCTTCAAAAAACGTGATCTTCGCATCTTCTCCGCCTAGTTCGATAGCCACATCCGTTTCAGGAATGATTTCCTCTACGGTGCGTGTACACGCGATCACCTCTTGGACAAAAGGAATCGCCAGCACATCTGCCAAACCCATCCCGCCGGATCCAGTGATGCTCATGGTCATTTCCTGATTACCAATCACAGCTTCAGCTTCTCGCAGCACGCGTTCTGTGGCAGCTTTCACATCTGAAAAGTGACGTTCATACTTTGAAAATAAACTTTCATTTTGTTCATTTAAAATGACCAACTTGACGGTTGTAGAGCCAACATCAATCCCCGCTCGTAATGTCATAATTTTTCCTACCTTCCATTTTAACAACACATGTTGATTAACTTACAAAGTGTTTGTTATACTACTCACGTATATTCTAAAAACATTTCGAAGGTTATGCAATACGCAAAACCTTTTCATTCGTGCGATAAGCAACAATCCACCCAATTATGTTGTCAAAATGAAAGGATTTTACCATGCCTAAAAAAATTGATCTCCGAGTAAAGCGAACCAATAAAATGATAATGGAAGCTTTTATTCATTTAGTAGAAGAAAAAGGTTACGACAATATCACCATCCAAGAAATCGCGGATGAAGCAATGATTAACCGCGCGACCTTCTACGCCCACTTCAAAGACAAGCAGGATCTCTATGATCAAATCTTTAAACAAGCCATTGATGCCTTCGCTTCCGTGCTGGATCCTGATCAAATCGTCCAAGGCAATCGCCTAAAGGTTCGCAAGATTGAAATGGTATTAAAAAACATTTACGAACAAATTCAGGCAAATCGAAAATTCTTTCTAACGATCATGGACGCATCCGGGAATGAAATCTTGCGCAAAAAAATCGCAGAAATTTTAGATGAAAAGTATTCCCATATCTTCAAGCGGTTAAAAATCACCGAAAACGATATTGAAGTCCCGTTGGATTTTATTATCGAGTATATGACCTCGATATTTGTCGGCACCCTACACTGGTGGATCACAAGCGAGACAGATATGAGCGCGGACAGTCTTTCAAAACTGGTAATCAAATTAGTTGGCAACGGACATCTGACGATTTTAGGGATTGAGATCGATCATTAAAAAAAGAAGCGTCCAGATTATTTCTTCTGGGCGCTTCCTTTTTTGATAGTTACTTGATTAATGGTTTTTCGCTTTCCATTTGATCGTGTGGCGAGTTGGACGAACATTTCGCACACGGGGAGCTTGTCCTTTTTCTTTTGTTACTTCTATTGTACTATCTTTGATTGTACTGTAAATTTTTGCCACCGTATCGGTCAGCATTTCTTTCACTTCTTCTACTTTACTCACAATTATCGACTCCTTTCTGATTCATCTAAAACAATCCAATTACCATTGTGCCGATGATTTTTCTTAATAAAAAATGATAGCAACACAACAAATAAAATTCATCACGTAGCACAACCTATACCCTTTACTTAACTTTAGCGCATTTTAAAAACAGCAGCAAGTGAGAGAAACTTTCTACGCTCATTTTTTTGAGAAAGCTTGATTTATCAAGACTCTACGCAAAGTAGAATCACTTTTTCACTGGATTTTATACCCATTTCGCTGCTAATCCGCTATGCTAGATTTATCAATAAGAAAGAGGAATTGAAATGGGAAATTTTTTAGGGAAGCAATTAAGAAATTATCGTCAGCGAAATGAACTGACGCAAAAACAACTAGCGAATATCTTGTATGTATCGGATCGAACCGTTTCCAAATGGGAACGTGGGGCCGGGTACCCCGACATCGATACGCTAAAACGTATCGCGCAATTACTGGATCTTTCGCTGGACAATTTGTTAAATGAACGTGAACCAGAATTATATTTTGAATATCGCTCGGCAACAATTTTATTCAACCTGCCTTTACTGCATATCATCATTCCAAATCTTTCAGAGCTGTTGTGGCACAATCGTCGATTTGCACTCAGTACTTTGCGCCATAAAAAGCAATTGATTCCAACAGCACATGGCATATTCAGTATCGGCTTTTTCTCATCTGGAATTTTTTCATTAGGGGTTTTTACTAGAGGGATTCTTTCGATCGGATTCTTATCCTTAGGTATATTTTCAGCAGGCGTCTTAACACTAGGAATTGTTGCCACTGGAAATCTAGCCATAGGTGCGATCGCGTTGGGAAATCTAGGTATCGGATTATTTACTTTCGGCAATCTTGTCGTCGGTTTCTTCGGATTGGGAAATTTTGCTTTAGCTTATCTTGCTATTGGTAACAAAGCCTTTGGCGCTTATACCAGCATATTGCCGGAGCATAGTAATCTTCCCGAAATCTCTAAAGCATTTGCTGAAATACAGCAACAAGTACCCGATGCTATTCGCAAACTAATCCTTGAACCTTTTATATCAGTAACTCAAGCATCGCTATTTCCATATGCCGCATTATCGTTTGTTCTTTTTTTAGTCTTTCTATTTTGCCTCATCGGCTTCTTAGGTATTCAAAAAATACGACGCAATCTTACTAATCAATAATCTCTGAAGCGACTTAAATAAAAAATAGCCGAATGACTGCTCGCTATCACTTGTGATAACAAAATGTCAATCGGCTATTTTTTTATTAACTGTTCCGATGGATTGTTAATAAAGCACCACAATTTGAATTCATCGGAAAGCAAAGCAGCTTGGTTTGTCTTGATAAATTGAACAGCACAAAGAGATATGCCTTTCAGCATACCTGCAAAATAATTATCTGGGCTGAATCCAACTCAGTTTATCCCATAACAAATAAACCTGCTGCCTATTCAGTGCTCGTACAGCGAGACTTTAGCAATCGTAAGAGAGAGCATCCTCAAGGCGAATACTCGCTTTTTGAATGATCGCCGCAAACTCTTTGTGAGTTTAATCAACGTGATTCTCTACTCAAGAACCAGATTAGCGCGCACTCCTCTGATTTCTTTTTGGATGAATCACTTCGATGTTCTTCACAAAAATCAACGGCTCCTATCTCCTAGATCGCTCTGTTGAGTCAACCAAAAAGACAGCTTTAATACACCAGAGACGCCACAGCCAATCCGCGGTTGTCGGCTGGTTGGGACTTCGGGTCTTCATTGATTTATTCCAGCCACCTTCGCTTTTTCAAACGGTTCCAACATCTGACAGTAATTCAAACTGATATTTTAAAATCCTGCAAAAGCTATCAGATAAACACGTAGCAAGAGTCTAAATTGTTGTTTTATAGCCTTTAAGCAGTGGTTTTTTGATTATTTGACAGTCCGTATCTGACAATTTTGACCCTAGGTAGATACAAAAAAAGAGTCTTCAGCAGAAAAACTGAATGCCCTTGCGAATCCTGCTATATTTGAAGCTTCTTCTTGCAGCTTTAACTGCTAAAAACAAAAAAAGTGAGCTGCATCTGCAACTCACTGAACGACTGGGGTAGCTGGATTCGAACCAACGCATGAGGGAGTCAAAGTCCCTTGCCTTACCGCTTGGCTATACCCCAATGGTGGAGGAGAGTGGATTCGAACCACTGAACCCTAAGGAACGGATTTACAGTCCGTCGCGTTTAGCCACTTCGCTACTCCTCCAGCTAGGTTTTTTATTATTTAAAAACCCGACTCAGTTATAATACCTAATCTTCAAAAAAAATGCAAGTACTTTTTTCAAAAATTATTCATGTAAATTCCAGTTGCGAATTAGGGCTTCAATACCATCATCTAAAGTCTTGAAATTCCCTAGTAAAACCCCGTCATTAAAGGCTTGAAAATTTTTATTTTCAGGAATAATCTCGCCAATCATTTTTTTGCCGATTACTAATTGCGTGACAATTTGTTTTTCTCCATTGATCAGGCGCTCTTCTTCTTTGACCTGAACTTGGATATCTTTGTTCTTTTTAGACATGTTTTCCCCTCCGTCCTGAATAAGTTTATCATACAACAAAAGAAAAGGACAACTGATCACTCAGTTGTCGCTAAAGTTAAGGTTGCGTTATCGCGGCTCGCAAAACTTCGTAGCCATTGTCTGTCAGAAGCTGTTTGATCTTTTCTGTCTCTTTGCTAGCTAATTGGATTTCAACAATCGTTGCGTTGGTTTGATGATCAACGATAACCGTCAAGATGCTGAAGTCGTTGTCAGCTAATATTTTCGCGACTCTGGCTAGGACACCCTTTTTATCTTCTAAGATTTTTAGTTGAACGCGGGTGCCACCTTCATGATAACCCGTCAATTTTAAGAAAGCATCGAAGATATCATTATTCGTGATGATTCCTACCAATTTTTCGTCCTCTAGCACTGGCAGCACGTTGATTTTGTTTTGACGCATCAAGTAGATGCCGTCTTCCAGTTCCGCATCAGGTGCGATTGTTTTGACATTCTTGATCATCACATCTGCTACGACTGTTTTGTTCAATAAATAATTGACTTCATGAACGCTCAAGCTCGTTGCTTTTGAAGGTAGAGCCTCTTGGATCGTTCCCTCTGTGATCAAACCGACTAAATGATCGTTCTCAACCACTGGCAAGCGGTGAATATCATATTTTTTCATCAAGTCAACGGCATCAAAAATCTTGGTTTTTGGCGCGACCGTTACTAAGTCTGCTGTCATAAAATCTTTTACACTCATGTTTTATCCTCCTAGATAAGCTTTCTTCACTTCTTCACTTTCTAGCAATTCTTGACCGGTTCCTGATAAGACCACTTTTCCAGTCTCTAACACATAGCCGCGGTCGGCAATTGATAGAGCCATCTTGGCATTCTGTTCAATCAATAAAACGGTCGTTCCTTGTTTTTGAATCTCCTGGATGATATTAAAGATCTCTTGAATAAAGATTGGTGCTAGCCCCATTGACGGCTCATCTAACAGCAATAAACGCGGCTTAGACATCAGAGCCCGTCCCATCGCTAACATTTGCTGTTCCCCACCAGAGAGCGTTGAAGCATCCTGATTCAATCGTTCCTTCAAGATTGGGAACTTCTCGTAGACATGCTCATAATCTTTTTGCATATCCCCGTCTTTTCGCAGATAAGCACCCATTTCCAGATTTTCCAAAACAGTCAGTCCAGGGAAAACATGACGCCCTTCAGGCACTTGGGAAATCCCTTGGGCAACGATTTTTCTAGGCGCTTTCTTTTGGATCGCTTCCCCTTCAAAGGTGATCGTTCCTTTAGATGGCTGATTCAGCCCTGAGATGGTGCGTAAAATGGTCGTCTTTCCCGCACCGTTCGCCCCAATCAGTGAAACGATCTCGCCTTGATTGACTTCAAAGCTAACATCACGTACTGCTTGGATCATGCCGTAATGAACCGAAAGATTTTCAATTTTCAGCATTATAGCTCACCTCCAAGATAGGCTTTGATCACTTCTGGATTGTTTTTGATTTCTTCTGGATTTCCTTCGGCTAAAATGCGGCCATATTCTAAAACATAGATACGCTCACAAACATCCATAACTAAGCTCATATCATGTTCAATCAAAAGAATCGTGATCTCAAACTCCTTTTGGATCTTTCTGATCAGCATGGTTAGTGCCGCTGTTTCCTGCGGATTCATCCCTGCTGCTGGTTCATCCAAGAAAAGAATCTTCGGCTTTGTTGCTAAAGCCCGCACGATCTCTAAGCGTCGTTGTTCCCCATAAGGCAAATTCCGGGCTAAGTTCTCAGCTTTATCCTGTAAATCAAAAATCGTTAATAATTTCAGAGCTTCTTCCTTCAGGGCTTCCTCTTTATTATAGAAGGCCGGTAAGCGAAGAACACTGGAAAAGAAGCCTTCTTTATTTTTACTATTCATGGCAATCAAGACATTGTCTAAAACGGACAGGTCTTTGAACAAACGAATATTTTGAAACGTCCGGCTCAACCCTAAGTCAGCGATCGCGTATGGTTTTCTACCATTCAAACGCTGATTCTGTCCATCGACTTCTAGTAATACATCGCCTTCACTTGGTTCATAGACTCCAGTGATCAGGTTAAACAATGTCGTTTTCCCGGCACCATTCGGCCCAATCAAACCAACTAATTGATTCTGTTCTAATGCGATATTGACATTGGAGACCGCCGCCAAACCGCCAAAGTTTTTGGTTAACTCTTTAATTTCCAACAGAGGCATTCTGGTCATCTCCCTTTTTAAACTTGTTCAAAATTTTCTTGACGGATAGCTCTTTCGTTCCTAACAATCCGCCCGGCTTAAAGATCATCAAGATAATCAATGCCAATGCGTAAATAATCATTCGTAATGTTCCGAAATCTTGTAGATACATATTGATGATTCCTAGAAGAATCGCCGCAATAAAGGTACCTGTTACACTACCAATCCCGCCTAATACTACTAGGATCAAGATATCAACGGATTTCGTGAAAGCAAAATCCTTCGGTGCGATCGATTGCAAATAGCCTGCATAGAGTGATCCTGCGATACTCGCTGTCATGGCACCAAAGGTAAAAGCCATAACCTTATACTTGGTTGTATTAACCCCCATTGCTTCTGCTGCAATCTCATCTTCACGAATTGCCATCGTGGCACGTCCTGCACCTGAACGAATGTAGTTGACGATAAACAGCGTAGTGATCGCCATATAGCCATAGACCATCTGCCAATCAACAAAAGGCTCGATCCCAAACAAACCTGAGGGACCATTGGTGATTTCCTTAAAATTAATCAGTAAAATTCGAATAATTTCTGCTACACCCAGCGTTGCGATTGCTAGATAGTCCCCGCTCAAACGCAATGTTGGGATACCTACCGCTACAGCCACGAGACCTGCAATAATCACACCGACAGCCATCCCTAAGAAAAAACCGCCGTATGTTGGTGTATTCATAGAAATAAGTGCTGCTGAATAGGCACCGATCGCCATAAAACCAGCATGACCTAATGAAAACTGACCAGAGAAACCAATAATCAGGTTCAATCCGACTGCTAGAATCACATTGATACCGATCTGAACTAAAATATTATCTAAAAATAGATTGACCATCCCAGCTGAATAAGCGATGTACAGTACCGCATATCCAAGCACGATCAAGGCTAGCCAAATCAAATTGTATTTCAAATTCTTTTTCATTTGACTCACCTACACTTTCTCTTTCACATGTTTGCCTAAGATGCCGGCTGGACGAACTAATAAAATCAAGATTAATACCGCGTAAACCACTGCATCTTTGAAATCAGAAAAACCTAGCGCAGTCGTGATCGTTTCGATCAAGCCGATTACGAACCCGCCAATCGCAGCTCCCGGAATAATTCCGATCCCGCCTAATACCGCGGCGATAAATGATTTCAAACCAGGAATATAGCCCATCATCGGATCGATCGAGTTATAATACAACCCGATCATCATACCGCCGGCCGCAGCTAGCGCTGATCCTAAAGCGAAGGTAAAAGAGATTGTCCGATTCACATCAATCCCCATCAGCTGCGCAGCATCCGTATCAACACTTACAGCCCGCATCGCTTTACCCATTTTGGTTCTTTGAACGATCAAATTCAACGCGATCATCAAGAACAGCGATAATCCTAAAATCAATAACTGAATATTTGTAACCCGTAAGAAACCAATATTGAAGACCTGCATTTTGATTACCTGCGGAAAAGGTCTTGTCGTAGAACTGAAGAAATAGATCATTGTATTCTGCAAGAGGTAAGACACACCGATCGCCGTGATCAATGCGGCGATTCGAGTTGAATTTCTTAACGGCCGATAAGCTAAGAATTCAATCACAACACCTAAGATCGCACTGCCAGCCATCGACAAAACTAATGCTGGGAAAAATCCCATATTGAATTGATTAATCAAAAAATAGCCGATAAACGACCCGATCATATAAATCTCGCCATGGGCAAAGTTAATCAATTTTATTATTCCATAAACCATAGTGTAGCCCAGCGCCATCAGCGCATAAACACTACCTAGGAAAAGCCCATTGACGATTTGCTGTATAAATACTTCCATCTTTATCACATCACTTTTCAAATAAATAGATTGGTCTAGATGACCTTGATTCTTAAAAAGGAGTGTACCAAATACCATTGGCACACCCCCTTGCCTGCTTTACCCGAGTAATTATTGATTAACGGTTTCAGCAGAAGATTCTTTTCCATCTGTTAGACCAAGTACAACTAGAGGTTTCACAGGATTATGCTCTTTATCCATTGAGATCTTACCAGTAACGCCTTCGAAGTCTTTCAAGCTTGCTAATCCTTTTTTGATTGCTTCAGGTGTTGCTTCGCCTTCTTCTTCGATCGCTTGTTTGATCATATAAACAGAGTCATATGCTAATGCGTTGAATGAAGATGGTTGTTTGTTGTATTTCTTCTCAAATGATTCTACAAATGGTTCAACCTTATCTGTTGCTGGAGCTTTTGTTGAGAAGTGACCAGTGTAGTAAACATTTTTGACATTGCTAGCACCGGCAGTTTCAACAAGTTTTTCATCCCCGAAGCCGTCGGCACCAATAATTGGCTGCTCAATACCCATTTCACGTGCTTGCTTAATGATCAAGCCAGCTTCTGTATAATAACCAGGAACATAAATTACGTTGAAGTCTTTATCTTTGATCTTCGTTAACATTGCTTGGAAGTCTTTATCACCAGCTGTGAAGTTCTCTTCTGCCACAATCTCACCTTTATAGGTATCTTTGAAGGCTTTCTTCAATCCGATTGCATAGTCGCTTGAGTTATCCCCTAAGATTACTGCTTTGTCCGCTTTTAAGTTGTCCTCAGCATATTTTGCCAAAATAACCCCTTGCGAACTATCTTGGAAACAAGAACGGAAAATGTATTCTTGTACTTTCCCTTTTTGAACAGTGATAGCATCGTCTGTCCCAGAAGGAGTGATTGCAGGAACCTTCGCCTTTGTCAAATTCGGTAATATTGCTTTCGTCGCTCCAGATGTTGCCGGTCCAATAATTGCAACTACTTCATCTTTCGTTGTTAAGTTCGCTGCAACCGAAGCTGCTTCATTATTGTCAGACTTATTGTCTTTCGAAACGTATTCGATCTTTTTGCCATCGATCCCGCCGTCTTTGTTGATTTCTTCAACAGCTAATTTGACACCTTCATTTTCTGCCTCACCATAAGCCGCTACAGCTCCTGATAATTCAAAGTTTCCGCCGATTTTGATTGTATCGGCATCTCCTCCGCCACCACCATCGCTGGCTTTAGGCGACCCACATGCGCCTAATAGGAACAACCCTGCTGCTAATACAGCTACTGTTCTTTTCTTCATCCTGTTACCCCCTAATAAAATAATGATAATTTGTTAAGATAATAAAGAATATATAGGAAAAAACTCTCACTGTCAATTAAATTTTCTGAATATTTTAATAATTCGGCAATACTCAAACAATTTATAGCGCTTACAGTACTGGAAAAGCCTTATCAAATAACGAAAAAGAAATCTCATTAACCAGTAAATAGTCAATAAGATTTCTTAAAAATAACTATATTCATTTATCTATGCGCACTCTCAGCGATCAAATCCGTCAATGAATCAAAGTGAAAATATTCTAAATTTCCCTACTGTAGGCTTTCACTTAAGCCTATAAGAAGGAAAAAGCAGATGATTTTTTCCACACCTATACAATAACTTCACAAACGTATTTCAGCTTTTTGAGCTCCGTTTAACAGGAACGCCTACGAAGCTCATCAACCAAAATTTTTCTTTCAATTAAATAGTTTGAAATTTTGTCCTTATCTCCCTAATGATTCTTCGCTCATTTTTTGATAATCTGGTTCTTCATGATCTACACGATTTTTCCGCAATGAAAATTTTACTGGCACATAATCAAAGCCCGGCTTTGCAAACGGATGACAACGTAAAATTCGGGAAATGCCCATAAGAAACCCTTTGAAAGCTCCATGAACTTGGACTGCCTTAATCATATAATTCGAGCATGTCGGGTAGTAACGACAGGATGGCTGCGTCAACGGCGAGATAAAACGTTGATACCCATGCACCAGACTAATAAGACCTTTACTGATAATACTCATTCACTCACCTCAAGATATCAACAATTGATTAAAACCCTTTTCCTCATCCTATTCTACTGATCGCGCAAAATAAAGCAAGAATTTGAAAAAGGGACCGCACCAAAAAATTGATGCAGCCCCTTATGAATAATCGCAATCAGATTTTGTCCAATGACTAATGAACAAACTCTAAAATATGACGCCAAACACCTGGCAATAGTACTTTAAATGGATTTCCGCCGCCCATTGCGCCGTAACCAATCATACTGCCGACTATGAATAATATGACACCAGCAAGTAAAATCGCTACGATGCGTATCAAACTACGTAAAATATGTTCACCTGAACTCATAAATCCACTCCTATTCCCACACAGAGGTATTTGTCTTTATCTTACTAAAAACAAAATGACCATCATATTGTCCATAACTCTGGTGTTCTTCTTAATTAACTGTAGTCCTCTACACTCAGACGTAATAACAGTTAAAAGAAGAACAAAATCTTATGCTAAAACAGTTGTTTTGTCAGCTGTTTTTTTGCTTTCATTGTCTACACGTTCCACGTCTGCGCCTAAGCGTTGTAACTTCGTATGGAATTGATAGTAGCCGCGATCTAAGTATTTCAAATTGCGTACACGTGTAATGCCATTTGCTCGCAAGCCTGCTAAAACCAAAGCTGCTGCAGCACGTAGGTCAGTGGCATATACTTCTGCTCCTTGAAGCTCTGAAGCACCTTTGATCAATGCAACATTGTTGTCAATTTTGACTTGTGCATTCATTCTGCGCATTTCTTCTAAATGCTGGAAACGATTTTCAAAAACAGTTTCTGTCGTAGTGCTGACACCATCGGCAACTAATTGGATAGCTGTCATTTGTGCTTGCATATCTGTTGGGAAACCTGGATGAGGCATCGTTTTGATATCAGTCGCTTTTAATGTTTTAGGACCAATGACACGTAACCCATCATTTTCTTCTGTGATCTTAACGCCCATTTCAATCAATTTGGAGATCAAAGGACGGTTGTGTTCTGGGATCGCACCGTCGATCAAGACGTTTCCTTCTGTCATCGCAGCAGCAACCATAAATGTTCCAGCTTCGATACGGTCCTGAACGATTGGATGAGAAACAGCATGAAGGTGATCAACACCTTCAATACGCATGGTTTCAGTCCCCGCACCATGGATGCTGGCACCCATTTTATTCAAGAAATTCGCTAAATCAACGATTTCAGGTTCGCGAGCAACGTTTTCAATCACAGTGGTGCCTTTAGCCTTCACAGCAGCCATCATGATGTTTTGTGTTGCGCCGACACTTGGGAAATCTAGATAGATTGTATCCCCAACTAATTCATCAGCAATGGCTTCGATATAGCCATTTTTTTGGATAATCTTCGCGCCTAGAGCTTGGAATCCTTTTAAATGCAGATCGATTGGGCGTTTGCCGATCGCACAACCACCTGGCATTGCTACTTTTGCATGACCGTTACGAGCCAATAAAGGACCCATTACTACGATTGAAGCACGCATCTTACTAACGTATTCATATGGAGCTTCCACGTTCAATTGACGTGTCGCATCCACTGTAATTTCTTTCGTTTCTTCATTAAATTCAACATCTGTATTCAAATACCGAATCACTTGATTCATGGTAAAGACATCAGATAAAATCGGAACATTGCTTAAAGTAGATGTTCCTTCCTCAGCCAATAATGTCGCAGCTAAAATTGGCAGCACAGCATTTTTTGCGCCTTCGATATGTACTGTTCCTTTTAATTGTTTGCCACCACGAACGATGATCTCTTCCATTGTATTCCCTCCAAAAAATGCTAGTCGCTTTTCCGCGTATATGTACCTTAACTAAATGTCAAAAAGATATTTTTACACAAAAGAATGATTTCTAAGAAGAATGTACTGCAAGTAAAACCTAGGGCGATCGCTAACATGAGGATCGCAAGTCGAACCTGAGTTTCTTTGAATGCTTTAAAAAGATTCTCTATCCGCAATGACCGTAGAGCCCAAAAGGCTAAATAGATAAAGGAAAAATGCGAGACGATTCTCACGATTGCATCAATTCCATAAACTTGCATAATTCGTTTCCTTTCAAAAAAATCAACAGTTGGATTATATCATAGAATCAGATAAAGAAGAATACTTTGATCGCCCAAAGGACTATACAGAAACTTTTAAAAAACTTAATATTTATTTTCTGTTTCCTACTGTTCAAAAGTAATCTTTTTTATACACAAAAAGACCTTTAAAAATTTCCACCCTGCTCTTTTGGTCAAAATATCAAAAAAACAGTGGCTATTTTTGGTATTTGAAATTCTTGAAAAACGACCGTTTTCAAGTGATTTCTTTATTCTAACCGAGGATAAAAAAATTGAACAATTCCGCAAAAAAAGAGCTGCGTCAGCCACAAACCGACACAGCTCTTTAATAAATTTTTTAACGGTGTTTGGAAACTTTGATCCGATTCATCGCGCGGTGCAAGGCAACCTCGGCACGGCTCAATTGATCCGTATCTTGTTTTTCGCGTGCTTCTTGAATGCGCGCTTCCGCCCGTTGTTTTGCTCTTTCGGCACGAGAAACATCAATATCGCGTTCACGTTCGGCCGTATCAGCGATGATCGTCAATACGTTGTCCCGAACTTCCATGATTCCACCGTTGACTGCGATCCAGTCCACGTGTGTATCAGAATCCGTTCGACGAACACGAACTTCATCGATCGCAAGAGGCGCAATGATCGGGGCATGGTTCGGTAAAATACCGATTTCACCAGCGACCGTTTTAGCAACGACGATGGTTGCATTATGATCATAGACGTTGCCATCTGGAGTAACAACGTTCACTTGTAGAACTTTGTTTTTTTCTTGTTCCATCGGGCACCTCTTTCTAGTAGCCTAAAGTTTTCGCTTTTTCGATGACGTCTTCGATTGTACCGACACTACGGAAGGCATCTTCAGGAAGATCGTCGTATTTTCCTTCAAGAATCTCTTTGAAGCCCTCAACGGTTTTTTCAACTGGTACATATGAACCAGGCTGACCAGTAAATTGTTCAGCAACGTTGAAGTTTTGTGATAAGAAGAATTGGATACGACGAGCACGAGATACGATCACTTTTTCTTGGTCAGACAATTCGTCCATCCCTAAGATCGCGATGATATCTTGTAATTCACGGTAACGTTGTAAGACACGTTGAACTTCAGTGGCTACACGATAATGTTCCTCACCAACAATTTCAGGCGCCAAAGCACTTGAAGATGAAGCCAATGGGTCAACGGCTGGGTAAATCCCTTGTTCTGTTAATTTACGTTCCAAGTTGGTCGTTGCGTCCAAATGGGCGAAGGCTGTTGCTGGCGCAGGGTCAGAATAGTCATCGGCTGGTACGTAAATGGCTTGAATAGATGTAATCGAGCCTTTTTTCGTTGAAGTGATTCGTTCTTGTAATTGTCCCATTTCAGTTGCCAAGGTTGGTTGATACCCAACGGCAGATGGCATACGACCTAGCAAGGCAGAAACTTCTGAACCAGCTTGCGTGAAACGGAAGATGTTGTCGATAAACAACAGCACGTCTTGTCCTTCTTCATCACGGAAGTATTCAGCCAATGTCAAACCAGTCAAGGCAACACGCATCCGCGCACCTGGCGGCTCATTCATTTGTCCAAATACCATGGCTGTTTTCTCGATAACGCCAGAGTCTTTCATTTCATAATAAAGGTCGTTCCCTTCACGAGTACGTTCCCCAACACCGGTAAATACAGAAATCCCACCGTGTTCTTGGGCAATATTATGAATCAATTCTTGGATCAAGACGGTCTTACCAACACCGGCACCACCGAAAAGTCCGACTTTCCCACCTTTTAAATAAGGTGCTAATAAGTCGATAACTTTGATCCCTGTTTCTAAAATTTCATTACTTGTGCTAAGTTCTTCAAAGGTCGGAGCCTTTTTATGAATGCCGCTGCGCTCTGCATCTTCTGGAAAAGGTGCTTCTTTATCGATCGTTTCACCTAATACGTTGAACACACGACCTAAAGTATCTTTCCCTACAGGAACAGAAATAGATTTGCCGGTATCGACAACTTCCATCCCACGTTGCAGACCATCAGTAGCTTCCATGGCGATCGTGCGGATAACACCATCACCAAGTTCTAAAGCGACTTCAAGAACAACTTTTGTTTTATCTTTTTTATAAACAATCAACGCATTGTTGATGTCTGGTAAGGATTGATCTAAAGAAAATTCCACGTCGACAACGGGACCAATAACTTGAACAATCTTGCCTGAACTCATGTTTTTTCCTCCAATCTCGAAATTATTCTAATGCGGAAGCCCCGCCGACAATTTCAGTAATCTCTTGGGTGATCGCCGCTTGACGGGCCCGGTTGTATGAAATAGTTAGATCATCAATGATCGCACCAGCATTATCTGTCGCTGTCTTCATTGCTGTCATCCCAGCTGCGTGCTCTGCTGTTTTAGCATCGACAATCGCGCCATAGATCAAGCTTTCAGCATATTGCGGAAGTAATTGATCGAGGATCGCTTCTTTTGAAGGTTCAAACAAATATTCTTCACGATATTCTTGTGCTTCACTTGGATCCAAGTCAGAGATCGGCAGCATTTTTTCTACCCGAAACTGACTAGATAATGAGTTCACGTGATGGTTATAACATACGTATAGTTCATCGAAAACTTGATTTTCATACATACTGGTCGTCATCGAAACGATTTTTCGCACTTCATCAAAGCTTGGCTGATCAGACAAATTGCGTAACTCATAAGCCAATTTAACGCCGCGAGCTTTGAAAAAGTCTGCTCCGGCTCCACCAATGGCTAACAAAACATATTCATCAGCAGAATCATGATCATCTTCAAGCATCGCCATGGTTTGTTTTAAGATCGAGCTGTTGTAGCCTCCAACCAAGCCGCCATCAGAAGTAATCACGATATAACCAGTTTTTTTGACTGGACGATTCAGCAACATGCTGTGATAGTTGATACCGCCTAACTCACGACCAGAATTCGCCAACTCTGTCAATTCGCTCGCTGTCAAGTGCGTTAATACTTCGCGTACTTTCGAAGCGTAGAGCTGGAATTTTGCAGAGTAAGCTTCTGATTTCGTTAATTTAGATGCTGAAACCATTTGCATAGCGTTGGTGATTTGACTTGTCTTTTTCGTCGATGCAATCCGTGTTTTAATTTCATTTAAGGATGCCATGATCTTTTTTCACCTCGATTATGCTTTTTCTTGGTTCGCTGCAGAAGCGTCAAAAATGTCTTTGAATTCTTGGATCGCTCCATCTAATTTATCTGTATCTGGTAGTTCTTTCGTGTCGCGAATCGTTGCAAAAATATCTGAATGATTTGTTTCCAGATATTCGAACAATTGCGATTCAAAATCCAAAATACTGTTAACAGGAATACTATCAAGTACCCCATGAGTCAAGGCATAAAGAATCACAACTTGTTTTTCGACAGGAAGCGGTGCATGTAATTTTTGCTTCAGCACTTCAACTGTTCGACGTCCACGATTCAATTTAGCTTGTGTTGCAGCATCCAAATCTGAACCGAATTGGGTGAAGGCTTCTAACTCACGATAGCTTGCAAGGTCTAAACGCAAAGTTCCGGCAACCTTTTTCATTGCTTTAATTTGTGCAGATCCACCAACCCGGGATACGGATAAACCAGCATCAACGGCTGGACGAATACCAGCATAGAACAAATCATTCTCTAAGAAAATTTGTCCATCAGTGATTGAGATTACGTTGGTTGGAATATATGCTGAGATATCTCCAGCTTGTGTTTCAACAAATGGCAAGGCCGTCAATGACCCGCCGCCTAGTTCATCTGAAAGTTTTGCCGCACGTTCTAATAGACGTGAATGCAAATAAAAGACATCCCCTGGGTACGCTTCACGACCTGGCGGACGACGTAATAGTAATGACAGTTCACGATAAGCAACAGCTTGTTTTGACAAGTCATCAAAGACGACCAAAACGTGTTTGCCGTTATACATGAATTCTTCACCCATTGCTGTTCCAGCATAAGGTGCGATAAATAATAGCGGTGCAGGTTGTGAAGCACCGGCTGTTACGACGATGGTGTAATCCATTGCGCCGAATTTACGAAGAGTTTCAACTTGCGAACGGACAGTTGACTCTTTTTGTCCAATAGCGACATAGATACAGATCATATCTTGACCTTTTTGGTTGATGATCGTATCAATCGCGATTGATGTTTTACCTGTTTTACGGTCACCAATGATCAATTCACGTTGACCACGTCCGATTGGTACTAAAGCATCGATGGCCTTTAAACCTGTTTGCATTGGTTCTGATACTGATTTACGCTGCATAACGCCGGGAGCCATTGCTTCGACTGGACGTGTGTTTGTTGTTTCAATTGGACCCATTCCATCAATTGGTTGACCAAGTGGGTTCACAACACGTCCGATCATGTTTTCGCCAACAGGCACTTCCATGATCTTACCGGTACGTTTTACTTTGTCTCCTTCACGAATGGACTCAAATTCACCTAGAACGATGATACCGACATCATTGCTTTCTAAGTTTTGTGCCATTCCGTAAGAGCCGTTAGAGAACTCCAATAATTCCCCACTCATTGCATTTTCTAAACCGTGGGCACGGGCGATCCCATCCCCAACGTAAGTGACTGTTCCGATTTCCTCAACAGACAGCTTATTATCATAATTCTGAATCTGTTCTTTGATTAAAGCACTGATTTCTTCTGCTTTGATGGCCATTCATTTCACCTCTTCTTCTCTACTTTTTACTAAGTGCTGCTCGTAGACCATTTAATTGGCTGGCGAGGCTGCCGTCGATCACTTGATGATCGGCTTCAACAATGACACCGCCGAGAATTGATTCATCAACTATCGGGGTTAACGTGGCCTTCTGGTAGCCAAAAACATCAGCGACTTTTGCTTCAAGCTCTTGTTTCTTTTCTTTAGAGAGCGGTACAGCCGTAGTGACTGTTCCATGTGCGATTTTATTTCGTGCATCGTAACGACATTCAAATTCATCGATCATAAAGGGCAGATCGTCGCTGCGATTGTATTCAAAAACTACTAATAGAAAATTTTTGACCATGCCGTCAAAGCCGCCGGTAAAAGCATCCATGATAGCTTTCTTTTCTGCACCTTCTAAGCGAACATCGGTCAAAATATTTCCAAGATCAGGAATTTCTTTACAGATTTCCCGAACAGTCAACAGCTCTTGATAAACAGCATCGGCAGCTTCGTTTTCGATCGCCAGTTCAAACAAAGCTTTGCCATAGCGTTTACCGACTGTGTATTTATCAAGCTTCATGTTTCGTGTTTCCCAACTTATCCATGTAGTTATCGATCAAATCTTGATGAGCATCCTGCGAAAGCTCTTTACTCAAGATTTTCTCTGCGATTTGCAGGGATAGTGCCGCTACATCATCTTTAACAGAAGTCAACGCGTTTTCACGTTCATCTTTGATCTCCGCTTGCGCGCGATCTTTCAGACGAGTGACTTCTTCTTTGGTATCCTTGATGATGTTTTGACGGCTCAACTCGCCGCTTTCTTTCGCATTTTTGATGATTTCTGCCGCATCACTACGAGAACTTGCTAACTGAGCTTCACGTTCTTTTTCCAGCTCAGCTGCTTTAGTCCGAGATTGTTCGGCAGAATCTAGATCATTGGCGATCTTGTCTTCACGTTTTTTCAGGATGTCTTGAACGGCACCCCACGCGAATTTCTTTAATAACGCCATTAGAATCACGAATGATAACGTAACGACGACTAAATTACCGAGCGTTGTATTGACAGCCTCAGCAACAACTAGATTCAGCATACTCGGTCTTCCTTTCTGTTCTTTCTCATTACAGAACCCTTTATACAGCTCTGTCGTTCATCTCTTGGACGAAATTCAACGAAAAAGCGTTAATTTTTATTGGAAAACCATCAACATACCTAGTACAACACCTAGAATTGGCACAGCTTCGATCAAACCAACACCGATAAACATTGTTGAACGAATTTGACCTGACATTTCTGGTTGACGTGCCATAGATTCAATTGCTTTTGAGATTACTTGTCCGTTACCATAACCAGCCCCGATTGCGGCTCCCATGATTGCGATTCCTGCACCGATAAAGTTCATAATAAATTTCCTCCTAAAAGTATGTTAAATTTTTTAAATTATTCTACCTCGATTTTATGACTGATATAAACCATAGATAGAGTAGTGAAAACAAATGCTTGGATACTACCGATAAATAGTGAGAATGCAATCCAAATCATCTCAAGCGGAATAGCGAATGGTAAGGTCCACCAGCCTGCGCTTGTGACCATGCTTGCGATCAGTGAAAGCAATACTTCACCAGCAAAAACGTTCCCGTAAAGACGTAAGCCTAACGTGATAACGTTCGTAAATTCTTCCATCAATTTAATCGGAAACAATCCGGTTGGTGTGAAGAAAGAATTTTTTACGTACCCGCCAAAACCGAGTTTTTCAGTTCCTAAATAATTGGCTAGGACCAATACGAGTAATGCCAATCCCATTGTTACAAAGGGGTTAGCTGTCGGACTTTTCCAATAAGTCACTTCATCACCTGTAACGATCTTCGTGACCAGTCCGATTTGGTTTGCTACAAAAATAAATAAGAACAACGTAAATGAGAACAAACTAAAATTTCTGACTTCTTTACGAGGCATGTTGTCACCAACGATGTTCGTAGTAAAATCAATGACCCACTCAATTGCGTTTTGCTTTCCTTTGGGTTTCAATGATAGGTTGCGTGTAAACGCAAAAACAAGGAAGAAGACAATCACACATGTCAAAATAATCATTGTCGTTACCGTACCATCGAACCATACGGGACCTATATGGAAAACCCAAGATTTTTCATCCAATTCAGTTCACCTCTCTTCCCAGCGACTCGCGTCAGTTCGTGCCTGCTTAGCGCTGCTCCTCAAAATACTATCGTATGTTACCACCAGAGAAAGAAAATTTCAAAGAATTTTCCTAAAAATTTTCGAATAAGTCAGAGATATTTTCTATAACGTTATTTTATCCCTGCTTATTCCCCTCTGGCAGTTGGTTTAGCCCGCAAAAAGGCTAGTATAGATTGTAACTAATCGTATCAAAATCCATTGTGAAGTAAAGAAATTCTCACTAAATATGCGAAAAAGAATATTTTACTATCTAGAATAGTTTTTTAACGTTCGGCTGATTTGTCGATCCACATCTTTGCGCTTCAAAGTTTCTCGTTTGTCGTATTGGTGTTTCCCTTTAGCGACACCGATCAAAACCTTTGCATAGCCATCTTTCAAATAGACTTTTAGCGGAACCAATGTTATCCCGGTATTTTTTACCTCATTAGCCAATCGTGTAATTTGTTTTTTATGCATCAATAGTTTTCGTGTACGTACAGGATCGTGATTGAAAATATTGCCCTGCTCATATGGGCTGATATGGACATTGTATAAAAAAGCCTCGCCGTTTCTAATCCGCGCAAAGCCATCCTTCAAGTTGATCCGGCTATTGCGGATCGACTTGATCTCCGTTCCCTGCAAAACGATACCCGCTTCGATCGTATCGATGATCGTGTAATCATGCCGGGCCTTTTTATTTTGTGCCACTAATTTGCCTTCAGCTTTTGTCATATTATCCCTTCTTTCTGCCTGGTTTCTTCTTTTTAGCTACTGCTTTATAAAAAGGCTTCTTACCTTTTTTCTTTTTCTTCTCTTTGCCAGATTTCGGACGATCAGAATTTTTACCGTAGTTCTTTTCAGAATTTTTGTTATTCTTGCGTCCGCCAGTTGGTTTGCGTCTTTGATTGCGACGATTACCTCCTGGCACTTCCAATGCAGGTATCTCTTCTGCTTCCAGCAGTTCAAAGTCAATTTCTCGTGTTTCAGGATCAGATTTTGTCACTTTTACTCGAACCTTTTGACCAATCTTGAAGGTTTGACGTGTGCGCTCACCTACTAATGCTAACTGATTTTCAATGAAGTGGAAATAGTCTTGCTTTAATTCGTTTAAGTGAATCATGCCTTCGACTGTATTCGGCAACTCAATAAAAATTCCGAACTTCGTTACAGAACTGATAATGCCATCAAATTCTTCCCCGACTTTGTCCGCCATGTACTCCGCTTTCTTCATACTGTCGACTTCACGTTCAGCTTCCACTGCACGTCGTTCCATCTTAGAGCTGTGATCAGCGATCTCAGGCAAACTTTCCGCCCATTTTTCTTTCGTTGCATCGCTTTGATCCTGACTATAGGTCCGAATCAAGCGATGGACGATCAAATCGGGATAGCGACGAATTGGTGATGTGAAGTGTGTGTAATATTCCGCGGCTAATCCATAATGTCCATAGTTGTCTTCAGAGTAACGAGCCTGCTGCATACTCCGAAGCAACATCGTGTTGATTACTGCTGCCTCAGGTTTATCCTCCACATCGTGAATCACCTGTTGTAAGTCCTTCGGTGTGATGGTATTCTTGGTCCCTTTGACTAAAATGCCCAATGCTGCTGCAAAATCAAAAAAGCGCTGCATTTTTTCTTCCTTAGGTTGTTCATGGATCCGGTAGATAAATGGTAATTTTAATCGATTGAAATGTTCAGCCACTGTTTCATTCGCTGCTAACATGAATGATTCAATTAACCGTTCACCAACGCCGCGTTCCCGAAGTTCAATATCCATCGGATGGCCTTCCGGATCAACGATAATTTTGGCTTCACGATCTTCAAAATTGATCGCTCCGCGGCGATTACGACGTGTCTCAAGAATTTGATGTAATTCTTTCATTAAGTGGAACATTGGGACTAAATCATGATAACGTTCGATTGTTTCTGCTTTTCCCTCTTCCAAAATTTCATTCACTGCGCTGTAAGTCATCCGTTCTCTTGTCTGGATAACACTTTGAAAAATTTCATGATGCAAAATCGTTCCGCTTAGATCGATCTCCATTTCACAGCTCATTGTCAAGCGCGGCACTTGTGGATTCAAGGAACAAATTCCGTTTGATAATCGTTGCGGAATCATTGGAATCACCCGATCTGTTAAATAAACACTTGTCCCGCGCTCGAACGCTTCTTTATTTAATACACTCTCTTCCGTGACATAATAAGAAACATCCGCAATATGCACGCCTAAGAAATAATTGCCATTATCCAGCTTGCGAACCGTTACTGCGTCATCTAAATCTTTGGCATCAGCACCATCGATGGTAACAATCTGTTGGTCACGTAAATCACGTCGACCAACCAAATCGGATTCCGCGATTTTGTCAGGCACTTGTTCAGAAGCTGCCTGAACCTCATCTGGAAATTGAGTGGGGATGCCTTGAGCAATCACAATCGATAAAATATCCATCCCGGGATCGTTTTTATGTCCCACTACTTTAGTTACCATACCTTCCAAACTCGTAGCGTAGCCCTTTTCCGGATAATGTGTGATCTCTACGATGACAATGCTGCCATCAACAGGTTGAATTCCTTCTGCTGCAATAAAGATTTTAAATTGCGCGCTCTTCTTATCTTTCGGTGTCACATAGCCGAATAAATCGGATTCCGCAATCTCATCAACATCAAAGGCGGTGAATTCACCGACGATTTGTTGGATCTTTCGTTCCTTGATAGAAACGACTCGACCTTCCGCCCCACGATCAGAAAAAAGATCTGCTGTCTTTTGAATATCGATCATGACGATGTCACCGTCCATCGCGAAGTTTGTCGCTTCTTTTGGAATAAAGATATCCGGTTCTTCTGGGTCAATCGTTACAAAACCAAATCCCCGTTCATTACGGCGAAAGATTCCTTCGATTTCGATTGGTTGGAATGGCAATTTGATTTTGCCTTTTTTGTTAAACTCCACTGATTTTTCTCGTTCCATCTGAGCCACGGTTTGGACCAAAAGTTTAAAATCATCACTCTTACGCATATCTAAAACTTCTGCCAACTCTTCCATTGAAAGGCTTTTTTTGTTGGCTGCTTTCAATCCAGCCAGTATTTCTGCTTTAATTGTTTTTCTCTCCATTATTTTCTCTCCAGCCAAGACCGACTAAAAAATCTGCCACGTCTTGTTCTAATTGTCTTCGTTCCGGTCCCACTGTGATTACGTGTCCACTTTTTGGGTACCAGTTCAAGGTAAAGGATGTCTGCTGCAAATGGGCTGCCGTTTGGAAGACACCCTCTGCTTCGATCATTTCATCTTGTCCCGCCTGTGCCATGAAAAAGGGGCAATCGATTTTATCCAAATCGTTATAAGCGATCTGAGCATGCTTTTCTATCGTTGCCAGTTGTTTTTCTACCAAAGGGCGATAACTTTCGATTTTTTCTTCCGTTGCCTCCATGCCGTTCCGTTCCAAAACTTGTTTAGCATATAATAGGAAGTTTTTCGTCACATTGGTTTTTACTGGTGCGATCGGTGAACAGAAAAAGCCACCACCAATAAAACTCTCTGGCATCGCACTTAACAGGCGTGTCGCAAAGGTACCTCCCATCGATAGACCTAAAACAGCAATATCCTGATAGCCCTTATCCTGTAAAAACGCTACGGCCTGCTGACTATCCAGCCACCATTGTTCAGAGGATTCTTCTAAGATGTCCAGTGGTTCCGCTGTCCCATGACCGGTAAAAAGAGGCGCGTAAATCGTATAATCAAGTTTTTCTAAAGAGCGTGCCAACATCCGTACATCATTTGGGCTTCCAGAATAAGCATGCAGTAATAAAACCGCTCGTCTCCCATGAGGTAAAAACAGCGATTCAGGCATTTGGACCATGATCTTTCACTCCTAAACATTTTCTTTCATTTTCCTTCTAATATTAACAAAATCGTCCTATCTACTCTATCTTCAAGTGTACTTGATTTAGTGTAAATACAAAATAAAAAAGACCTCTCAAGTGAGAGGCCGGTTTTTATTTGCTTGATAAAAACATTAATACGAAGAGCAAAATCATCCAAATCGCACCTAAAACGGCGGTTGATCGTTGCATCACAGCTTCAAAGCCGCGTGCTTTTTGCTTTCCGAACAATTGATCTGCGCCGCCAGTGAAAGCACTTGCAGCACTATTTTGTTTGCTAGGTTGCATCATGATCGTAATGACGATGATCACCGATAAAACTAAGATAACGCCCAAAATAAAATTATACAAAAGCTGACCCTCCTTATTTCCAAACTACCTCATTTTTTACTTTAGCACAATTGAAGTCGTTTGACTAGGGAAGTTCCAAACTTATTTTCTTAAAACATCTGCATATTCTGATTTTTCCTCAAACTCTTTTTTAGCGAATGGGCAAAGCGGAATAATCTTTTTCCCTTCATTACGAGCTTTTTCTACACCAGCAGCGACCAATTTTTCTGCTAAGCCTTGACCGCGATAAGTTGGATCAACAAAGGTGTGGTCAATAATCATGATTTCTGGACCCGCATTCGACCAAGTCATTTCTCCAGCCTCTTCATTTGCATCATTTAATAAGACAAAACGTTCTTTTTCTTCTTTGATTTCCATTATGATTCTCCTGTTCGTTAAAATTTATTTACTTTTTGATGATATATTTCAAGGCGCCGCTTGGGCATGTATCCACGACATAGCTGGCATTTTCAACGCTGCCATTATCAGGGATGATCCACGGTCTGCGACCCACCTCAAAAATTTCTGGATTTCCTCTTACACAATTTCCAATGTGTGCGCAAATATCTTTGTTGTAATAAATATCAACGCCCTCACCATGATATTTGCGATAACCTTGGGCCACTAATTCTTCTTCGTTAACCGGCTCTTGATCAAATTTACTTCCGTCCATTTTCTATCACTTCCTTTAAGTAAGATTATAATGGGAATCAAGAAAAAATTACACTAAAGCGTCTTATCAGGTTAATAATCCCATTAGCGTTTGCATGGCTTGATGAGCATCCGCTTGGTCTGGAAAGGCTAAGATAAAGCATCGCCCACCTACTGTTTCTATCACTAATTCAAATACTCCGGCTTGTTGGCGGATCGAAAATGGTTTTAGGCTGTCCGCCGTGTAATACACATTTCTCGGTGCTTTGGTTAATTCATCTTCCTCCAGCACATGTAAGCCACGATTAGAAAAAATCAAAAAATGTTCTCCCTGGTCTTCGTATATTGCCAATTGATTTAAGCCATCCTCTGGAAATAGCGCTCTTAATTGAGCCTGCAGCAATAAAAAACTAGTCTCCTTCATGTGCCGCTCCCTTTGCTTGAATACGAGGAATCTCATTTTTTAGATAGGCTTGTCCTAGCTCATAATAATGCTGGGCATTCCCTCGATTTTTTTCGATTTCTTCTGGTGTCAATGGACGAATCACACGAGCTGGGGAACCAAAAGCTAACGAATTGGCGGGAATGATTGTCCCCTCTGTCACCAGCGAACCAGCACCGATCAAGCTATTTTCTCCGATTTCCGCATGATTCAAAATAGTTGTTCCCATCCCGATCAATGCACCTGAATGGATGGTGCAGCCGTGGATGATGCAAGCATGACCAATCGTCACATAATCTTCAATCACAGTTGGAGCGTCGTGATCCACGTGGACGATCGTACCATCCTGAACATTCGTCATTTTCCCAATCGAGATCGTATTGCTATCTCCCCTTAAAACACTTTGAAACCAAATCGTTGAGCCTTCGCCCAATGCGACATCGCCATAGATGTCCGCGCTATCTGCAATAAAATTTGTCATCTTCTATACCTCACTAAAATCTGCTATTTTGACAGTATCTCATTTTAACCTCTCACCTATGAGTATAGCATTTATCAAGTGTCTCTTCCTTATTAGCTTATTCCGATTGAATAAAATCATTTTTCATATACTTACAATTTTGCGAGGCAGTGTTTTTTGTACCTTAATGATCGGTTTTCTTGCATAATACAAACCAAAAAAGTGATACTCAAAAAGGCAGCACTAGCTAGTGCCGCCTTAAATCCTTTATTCCGCTTCTTCCATAAATTGACTATTATATAGCTGTTCGTAGAATCCGCCTTGTGCTAATAATTCATTGTGAGTTCCATGTTCGATGATTTGCCCGTTTTTCATCACTAAGATATGATCAGCGTCACGAATCGTAGATAAACGGTGGGCAATCACGAAACTGGTGCGTCCTTCCATGACACGATCCATCGCTTTTTGAATCAGACCTTCTAGCCGTGTATCTACCGAACTAGTGGCTTCATCTAAAATCAAGATCTTAGGATCGGATATAATTGCCCGGGCAATCGTCAGCAACTGCTTCTGACCAAGAGAAACATTATCGCCTTCAGAATTGATCTCCATCTCGTAACCGCCCGGCATTGTCCGAATAAAGTGGTCGACATTCGCAGTCTTAGCGGCATCAACAACTTCATAATCGGTCGCATCTAAACGTCCAAAACGGATATTATCGCCAATCGTCCCTTCATATAGCCACGCATCCTGTAAAACCATACCAAACAAGGAACGAACATCTGAACGATTCATTTCTTGGGTATTTACTCCATCGATCAAAATTCTTCCACTATTAATATCATAAAAGCGCATCAATAAATTGATCAAGGTTGTTTTACCAGCACCAGTCGGACCAACGATCGCCACGGTTTCCCCAGCCTTGACTTCAAAGCTTAAATCCTCGATCAATGGTTTCTTAGGATCATAACTGAATTGTACATGATCAAAAACCACATTTCCCTGTACTGGTTCTGGTAATGGCAGATCCTTTTCATTTAATACTTCTTCAGGTTCATCCAAGATTTCAAACACCCGTTTTGCAGATGCTGAAGCACTTTGGATCATTGAAGACAACTGAGTGATTTCTCCCATTGGTTGACTAACTTGCCAAATATATTGAATGAAGGCCTGCAGTTGACCAACTAAAATCACACCATGGATCACGTTCCAGCTGCCTAAGATTGCCATCGCAATGTATGTTGCGTAAGCAGTTAACTGAACCAACGGCTGCATCAAGCTTGAAACAAACGCTGCCCGAAAGCCAAATCGACGCAATTCGTGATTAACCGCGCTAAAGCCGGCTAATGTTTCTTTTTCTCGTCCGTACAGCTTCAGAACACTGAAGCCCGTCATATTTTCTTGTACATACCCGTTCAATTCTCCCAGTGAGTTCTGCATTCCCTGGAAATCCTTTTGCGAAACTTGGACGATTTTTCGCGTGATGATGATTGATAACGGAATCATGATCATTGATATCAAAGCCATCATTGGATTAATATAGAACATCATCGCGACTGCTAATAAAATCCCTAAAACAGCATTGATTGATTTGATGATCGCCTGCTGCATCGCATTGCTGACAGCATCCACATCATTGGTCACACGAGACAAAATATTTCCCTGTTGATTGCGGTCAAAATATGATACCGGCAAACGATTAATTTTGGCTTCGATATCTTCCCGCAAATCTCGCATCGCTGATTGTACAACGTTAGCCATCAACCACCCTGTTCCGAGCTGAGTGCCGCAATAAGCAATGCCGACAATCACGATCACAATCAACAACTTGAAAACATAGTCGAAATTGATCGCTTCACCTTGTGCGATATTTTTGCTGACTTCCGTAGTCGGCAGCCCGGTTAGATAAGGCATCCATGTTCCTAAGACTAAGGTTGTCACTGCGAGTATCAGCACAATAATAAAAGACTTTTTGTATGGATTGATATAATGCATTAAACGTTTTAAAGAAGAAATGCTTTTTCTCATGCCAATTCCTCCTTCGATAATTGCGAAGCAGCAATATCATAATAAATCGGACATTTTTCCAACAGCTCGTGGTGCGTTCCGATACCCACGACGTCTCCTTCATTTAAAACAACGATTTTATCCGCGTGCATAATCGTACCTACTCGTTGAGCGACAATCAGCACGGCAGATTCAGTTGTTTCTTTCTTCAAACGAGCTCGCAGCTTCGCATCTGTTTGATAGTCCAAGGCAGAAAAGCTGTCATCAAAAATATAAATCTCTGGACGACGAATTACCGCCCGAGCAATCGCCAATCGCTGCTTCTGTCCACCAGAGAAGTTACTCCCACCCTCTGCTAATTCTTCCTGATAACCATTCGGTTTTTGCGAGATAAATTCTGCAGCTTGTGCAATTTCGGCTGCTTGTTCCATCTCGGCCTGTGTGGCATCCTTTTTCCCATAGCGCAAATTTTCCTCGATTGTACCTGTAAAAAGTTGAGCCTTTTGCGGAATATATCCGATTTTTTCTCGCAGATCCTTTAAGCGATAGTCTCGCACATCAAGTCCGTCAACCAAAACCTGTCCTTCTGTCACATCGTAAAAGCGAGGAATCAATTGGATCAACGTTGATTTTCCCGAACCCGTACTCCCGATAAATGCCACCGTTTCACCAGGCTTTGCTGTAAAGCTGACATTGCGAATTACTGGGCTTTCTGAATGACCGGGATAAGCAAAGGTCACATTCCGAAATTCCAATGAACTTTTTTCCGTTGGTACTGCTTTTTTTTCAGGATTATCCTTGATTAATGGATCCATATCAAATACCTCTTGAATCCGTTCTGCTGAAACATTTGCCCGCGGGTACATCATAAAGACTGTCGCAAACAACATGAAAGAAAACAGTGCATGGAAGATATACTCGATGAAGGCGATCAATGTTCCTACTTCCAGCGATCCCTGATCAATCTGAATAGTCCCGTTCCAAATGATTAGGACCATGACAATATTAAATAGAAAGAAAAAGCCCGGCTGTGCAACGGCCATCAAATGAAACAGACTTTTCGAACTATTCGTATAGGCGTCGTTCACTACACGAAATCGCAGCTCTTCAAACTTCTCGTTGACAAAGGCACGGATCACACGCAAGCCTGAAAGATTTTCTCGTAAGATCCCATTGATATCATCCAAATTGTTTTGCTGTTTGGTAGATAGCGGTTCTGAATATTTTGCGATCAAGATAACCGCTAATAATAATATCGGCAATGCTAACAAAACATACATTCCTAAACCCGGGCTAGTTCGTATAATCAGATATAAACTCATCCCAAACATCATTGGGGTCATAAAGCCTGTAGTCAAGATATTTTGCATAAACAGCATGATCTGATAGGCATCATTTGTTGCTCTGGTAATCAGTGATGGGACACCGATCTGTTCATACTCCGAATGAGAAAAGGTTTGAACCTTTTCAAAAAGATCATCGCGAATCGCCGCGACCATTCGAGAGGTAATTTGAGAACTGAAGTAACGCAATGAAATACTCATAATGATCCCAACCACAGTGATCGCAATCATCACGATCCCCATCTTCTGTACATAAGTGAAATCGTTATTTCCAATCCCCTTGTCAATCATCATCGCCAAAATCGTAGGCAGCCCCAACTCAATCAAGATAAATCCAAAAACACTGATGAAATCAAACAATAATAGCTTTTTGTAACGCAATGTATACCGCAACATCAACTTCATTTTCTCGCCTCTCTCTATACCGTAATGACTCCAATATAGCATAAATTATTTACTTCTGCCTGCTTCCTAATTTGTTTTTTTATTTTTGTTTTTTAGACTTTCAGAAATTTTCTAAGGAATCCTCATTTCACTTCCTAGTTTCTATACTTCTTATTTATTCTGTGATAAACTACAGGTAATTGTTGTAAGAACAACCCAAAGAACGGTGAAATTGTTTTTTCAAGCAAGAAGCAAAGACGAGGCTTCTTCTCAACGCTTTCGCACAGGCTAAGATGTTGAGTATAAAAAATAGGCGGCAGCAGCCCCTCATTTTGTCGTGGAAAAAATTGCTATAAAGCAAATAAAGGAGATAGATTCATGATTTACAAAGTTTATTATCAAGAAACCAAAGAACGGAACCCAAAACGTGAGCAAACACAATCATTGTATGTGGAAGCAGAGAATGAAGAAATGGTTCACAACCTATTACGCGAGAACACCCCATATAACGTGGAATACATCCAACTTTTAGAAGGCAATCATTTAGAATATGAAAAAGAAAATGCCGACTTCAAGTTAATGGAGTTCTAGTATGAAACTTTCGCTAAAAAACAATGAAACTGGTGTCTTTGCCATTGGTGGATTGGGCGAAATCGGAAAAAATATGTATGGGGTTCAATTCCAAGATGAGATCATCATCATTGATGCCGGAATAAAATTTCCGGAAGACGATCTTTTAGGTATTGATTATGTCATTCCCGATTTTAGTTATGTTGTCCAAAATATCAACAAAGTCAAAGCATTAGTCATCACACACGGACACGAAGATCATATCGGTGGTGTCCCTTATTTACTGAAACAAGCCAATATCCCAATTTATGCAGGAGCTTTAGCATTAGCCCTGATCAAAAACAAATTAGATGAGCACGGTTTATTGCGTGATGCAGAGCTGCACGAGATCGATGAAGACTCGGTCATTCGTTTCCGTAAAACATCCGTTAGCTTTTTCCGCACCACTCACAGTATTCCCGATCCATTAGGTGTTGTCGTTAAAACTCCTTCTGGCAACATCGTGGAAACTGGCGACTTCAAATTCGACTTTACTCCTGTTGGTCAGCCAGCGAACTTGCACCGGATGGCTAAACTTGGCGAAGAAGGCGTGTTGTGTTTACTTTCTGATAGTACCAACGCGGAAGTGCCGACATTCACTAAATCTGAGCAAACGATTGGCCAATCGATCTTGCGGATTGTTGAAAAAGTTGAAGGACGGATCATTTTCGCAACCTTCGCATCCAACATTTCTCGTTTGCAGCAAGCTGCTTCAGCCGCTGTTGCCACTGGACGGAAAATCGCAGTATTTGGACGTAGCATGGAGAATGCGATCGTCAACGGTCAAAAATTAGGCTACATCACCGTTCCAGATGGAACATTCGTAGATGCTCATGAAATCAACAATTTGCCTGCAAACGAATTGATGATTTTATGTACCGGATCACAGGGCGAACCAATGGCCGCTCTTTCTCGGATCGCGAATGGTACCCACCGTCAGATTCAAATTCAGCCAGATGATACCGTGATCTTCTCAAGTTCACCGATCCCTGGAAATACAACCAGTGTTAATCATCTGATCAACTTGCTTTCTGAAGCTGGCGCTGAAGTGATCCATGGAAAAGTCAATAACATCCACACTTCTGGACACGGAAGTCAACAGGAACAAAAGTTAATGCTGCGTTTGATGAAACCGAAATACTTTGTTCCGATCCATGGGGAGTTCCGTATGTTGAAGATCCATACAGGTTTGGCACAAGATACCGGTGTTCCTGAAGAAAATTGCTTCATTATGGAAAATGGCGACATGCTTGCTTTAACCGCTGATAGCGCGCGCCGTGCTGGTCATTTTAATGCCAGCGACGTCTATGTCGACGGTAGCGGTATCGGTGATATCGGAAATGTTGTTTTACGTGATCGCCGAATTCTTTCCGAAGAAGGATTGGTTCTTTCCGTAGCGACTGTCGATATCGAGAAGAAAGAAATCCTAGCTGGTCCAGACATTTTATCTCGCGGATTTGTCTATATGCGTGAATCTGGTGAAATGATCAATGAAGGCCAACGGATTTTATTCCATGCATTGCGAGAAGCCTTGAATGAAGCAGGCTGTACGGAAGCAAAACTAAAAAATGCAATGGTCGCCGCACTGCAGCCATTCCTTTTTGATCAAACTGAACGTCATCCAATGATCTTACCAATGATCATGACACCTGATAATTAAGCAAAACATCTATCTGATTCCTCAGATAGATGTTTTTTTGGATAAAATCCCTATTATTTTTGATTTATGTAAATAACTAGCGATTTTTTTGCAAAAAAAAATATTATTTTTCTGAAATTCTCAAAAAATCGATTGACAATTAATCCGTTTATTTGCACAATGAAGGTTAGTTAGAAATAAATAATAACTAACTTTAGTTATTTTATGATTTATTTAATCTAGAATAAAGGAAGATAAATTATGGTAAGAACACAACGCGTTCAACGAAGCCACATCATCGACGGCGCTTATCAGCTGATTATTAATGAAGGCTTCAAAAAATTTCATGCCCGTAATATCGCACAACACATCGCTTGCTCGACTCAACCGATCTATCGTGAATTTACCAATCTGGCTGAACTGAAGTCCGTTTTGACCAATCGGATCTTAGTAAAATACACTGATTTTTTAGAGGATCAGGAACCGAAAACGCTGCAAGCACTGTCAACGGCGATCACAAATTACGCGATGGATTATCCAGATGAGTTTCATCGCTTTTTCCTTCAGGATTCTGACACGATCCAATTAGTCAAGCAAGTAACGAGAGAAAGCTTTGCCGCGATTCAATCTGAAAAAAACAAAGGGCTCCTTTTTGATTTCTTTTGGCAATACTGCATCGGAAAAGCGGCTCTGGCTATTAATAATGCCAATCATACCGACAATTTGGAAGAAGATCGCTTTTTCCAATTATCAATGACGGACTGATCATCTGCGGAAAAAAACTGCTACACTTTGATTCCACTAAAAAAGCCTTAGAGAAAATTCTCTAAGGCTTTGTCATATTATTGCTTATTCACGTTAGCTGCTTGAGGTCCGCGATCGCTTTCTTCAACATCGAAAGTTACTGCTTGTCCTTCTTCTAATGTTTTGAAGCCGTCGCCTTGGATAGCTGAGAAGTGTACGAATACATCGCTGCCATCTTCACGAGTGATGAAGCCAAAACCTTTTTCTGCGTTAAACCATTTTACTGTTCCGTTTTCCATGAATAAAATCCTCCTCGTGCCTAAGCACTTATTAAGTATGTGTAACATTGCCAGCTTACGAAAAGGAAAACATATGTATACCAACTCGCAACTCAAACAAAATTACAATAATAGTTTACCACTGTAGTTATTCTATGCGCAAGGGTTTTCAATTGCTACTTTAAGTACTTTTCTTCACGTAAACTGAAATATTTGGTTTCTCCGACGATAATATGGTCTAATAACTCAATTCCCATCATCGCTCCGCACTCCCGAACACGCTCAGTAAAATCTAAATCATTTTGCGAAGGCGTCGGATTTCCCGAAGGATGGTTATGCCCTAGAACCACTCGTGCTGCACTGATCCGCACCGCTTCCCGAAATATTTCACGTGGATGTGCGATCGATTGGTTCAATGATCCGATAAAGATTGTTTTTTGCAAAATGATCTCATTTTTAGTATTCAAGAAGAAGGCTACTAAATGCTCCTGTTGATAATCCTTCAATTCTGTGATCAGAAGCTGTCCCAATGAAAGACTCGATTGGATTTTCCCCATCTTTGGCTGCAAAGCTCGATTGATCCGATACCCGAATTCCATCATCGCCTTTAATTCAATCGCCCTAGTCTCACCGATTCCTTTAAATTGCTGAAGCTCCTGCAATGTCGCGTGTTTTAAATCATACAATGCCGGGTATTCCCGTAAGATGCTGCCGGCCAGCTCCATGACATTTTGCTGTCGTGTTCCACTTCGCAAAATAATTGCCAATAATTCTTGATCTGATAAATGCTTTTCGCCTTCTCTTAGTAAGCGTTCCCGTGGCCATGAGCTTTCAGGCAGCTCCTGTAATAACAAACTTTTCTCCATAAAAAAACTCCTTTGCTGCTTTTATCTAAAGTACGCAAAGGAGTTGCTTTTTTATGCTTCTAAATAGTTGATCACTTCATGCAGAGAGGTGAAAACGGCTTCTGTCTTTTCCTTCAAATCTGCTGTCGGCGGTACAATATCTGGTACCATTACTACTGGAACACCTGCCCCTTCAGCGGCTAGAATCCCATTTTTTGAATCCTCTAACACTAAACCATCCGCAGGATTAATTCCTAAACGATCCGCTGCAATCACAAAGATCTCTGGATCTGGTTTCGCAAATTTTACATCTTCAGCTGAAATAATATCAGAGAATTTGTCACGAATCCCCGCATGCTCTAATAAAATCTCAATCATAGGACGTACATTGCTGGAGGCTAATACCCGCGGAATATTATTATCCTCTAGATACGCTAACAGCTCATGAACTCCCGGTTTCAAGTCGACTTCGCCGGTTTTGAAACGGTCGTGAGCCATGCCCCAGCTCTCGTCGATAAATTTTTGAACCGTCTCTTCACCATGATCCGCAAAGATCTTATGCAGATCTGCCCAGACCTCTTCATCTGAGATACCAATGTATTTCGCATAAATCTCTTTAGTGAAAGGCAGATTGTATTTCTCCGCTACCACTAAATTCGCTTCACAATAAATTGATTCCGTGTCAAACAACAAGCCATCCATATCAAAAATGATTCCCTTAACTTTTTTCATCCGTACCTCCTAAGGTTAATAATAATTGACGTACTTCAGAGACGAAGTACAGTGATCCCGTAATTAATAGTAAATCATCAGCGCCCATATCCTCCAACAACTCTCCTAAACCAAATTGCCATAGAGAGACAACCTCAAAGCGACTGTCTAAATGATCAAAGCGACTTAGATTCAGCGCCTTCGGATATTCAAAGGTTGTTAAGTAAATGTGCGCGTTGGGAATTTCTGATAGCATCGCTAACATCTGATCGACATCCTTCGTTTCCAACGCGGAAAAAAGAATCTTTATATTATAGTCGCGGAATTCACGTTTCATATTTTCTACTAAGCGTTTGATGGCGTGCCCGTTATGCGCTCCATCCATCACGATCAATGGTTCTTCGCTAATTTTTTCCATCCGAGCGGGCCATTGCGCTTTCGCTAATCCCTTCTGAATGGTTTTTTCTTCAAAAGGCAAGCCCTTTTGCTCACAGTATAGATGATATAATTCAATCGCAACTCCGGCATTTTCTACCTGATGACGGCCTAATAGCGGAACCTTCAATGAAGAGAGCTTCCCTGCTGAATCCGTAAAGCTGAACAATTCACCCCAATTTGCATCAGGGCGCAAATAATCTACTTGATACTCTTCGCCATAACGGTAGATTTTAGCTGTTTCAGCAGCCGCTTTCTCAACGATCTCGATTAGTGGTCCCTTGGTAATTTTTCCTGTAACTACAGGAGTATTTTGTTTTATAATTCCGGCCTTTTGCTGTGCAATTTCATTTAAGGTATCGCCTAAAACATCCATATGATCGTAGCCAATTGTTGTGATCGCAGTCAAGATTGGTTCGACCACATTGGTTGAATCCAGCAAGCCACCTAAACCAACTTCAACGATCGCAACGTCGACCTGCTCTGTTGCAAAATAATCCAGCATGATCGCCGTCAGAATCTCAAATTCTGTGATGCCGCTGATTTCTGGGTCTTGGTCAAGTTCATCAACGATCGGCTGATATTTTTCTACGTAATGAATCAGTTGACTGTCTGGGATCGGCTTTCCATCAATCGCGATTCGCTCGTTGAACTCTTCAACGTAAGGAGATGTAAAACTGCCAACAGTAACACCCGCTTCGATTAAGATACTGCGTAAATAGGCAACCGTCGACCCTTTCCCATTTGTTCCGGCAATATGGATTACTGGAACTTTTTTTTCAGGATTCTGTACTTTATTCAATAAAGCTTGGATACGATCTAAACCTGGGCGTGACCCAAATTTTTTCCGACTATGGATCCAAGCGACTGCTTCTTTTATCGTCAACATTATTCGCCTCATTTATCTCATTTTTTGCATGCCTCTAGTATAGCAAAATTTCTCAAAGAAAGATTGTGCAGCAGAGACTAAATCTTTTAAAAAACGAAAAACTCTTAACTATTACTACTCTCATTTTTCAGATTCGTCAAAAAAATGGACGCGACCATGGTAAAGTCACATCCATTATTTCGTTTGAATATTTTAAGAGATTGT
The DNA here is from genome assembly GCF_059374735.1 of Enterococcus sp. GPZ-007. Taxonomy (NCBI): domain Bacteria; kingdom Bacillati; phylum Bacillota; class Bacilli; order Lactobacillales; family Enterococcaceae; genus Enterococcus; species Enterococcus sp. GPZ-007. The sequence goes on from NZ_JCAFYN010000003.1 coordinate 142,244, forward strand.
CCGCAAGCTTTCGATCCGTTCTTGGACTGCCGCTTGTTTTTCTAAATAATCTTTTTCTTTCGCCCGTTCTTCAGCTACTACGTTCTCAGGTGCATTTGCTACGAAGCGTTCATTTGCTAATTTTCCTTGAACGCGTTTCACTTCGCCGTTCCATTTTGCTAATTCTTTTTCAAGACGTTTGATCTCTTCTTCAATGTTGATCAAGCCAGCTAATGGCAGATAGATCTCTGCACCAGTCAATACAGCAGACATCGCCAAATCAGGTGCTGTAATGTCGCTTGCAATCACCAATTCTTCTGGATTACAGAAGCGTTCGATGTAGCTGGTGTTTTCGATTAAGAATTCATCGACTTTTGCATCATTCGTTTTAATCAATAAAGTGATCGGTTTTGAAAGCGGCGTATTTACTTCAGCCCGAATATTCCGAACCGAACGAATCAGCTCTTTCAAAACTTCCATTCCTTTTGCAGCTGTTTCATCATTGTTTTCTGGATGAACCACTGGATAATCTGCAACAACTAATGATTCGCCAGTATGAGGAATCTTCGCCCAAATTTCTTCTGTCACAAATGGCATGATCGGATGTAATAGGCGCAAGGTTTGGTCCAATACATAAACTAAGATACTCTTTGTCGTTTGTTGAGCCGCTTCGTCTTCCCCATAAAGAATTTCTTTACTCATTTCAATGTACCAGTCACAGAAGTCGTCCCACATGAAGTTGTACAATTGACGCCCAGCTTCACCAAACTCGAATTGATCAAATAGGTTCGTCACTTTTTCAATGGTTTCATTTAAGCGAGTCAAGATCCAACGATCTGCCACTGTTTTCTCACCAGAGAAGTCAATATCCTCAGCTGTAAAGCCTTCAACATTCATGATTACGAAACGAGAGGCATTCCAAATTTTATTGATAAAGTTCCAAGCAGCGTCCATTTTTTCATAACTGAAACGCACGTCTTGACCAGGTGCAGAACCGGTTGATAAGAACCAGCGTAATGCGTCGGCGCCGTATTTTTCAATGACATCCATAGGATCAATCCCGTTGCCTAATGATTTACTCATCTTGCGACCTTGCTCGTCACGAATCAAACCGTGAATCAAAACATTTTTAAATGGACGTTCATCTGTAAATTCCAAGCTTTGGAAGATCATCCGGCTAACCCAGAAGAAGATAATATCGTAACCAGTAACTAACGTGCTGGTTGGGAAATAGCGTTTGTAGTCTTCGCTGTCTTCATCCGGCCAGCCCATTGTAGAAAATGGCCACAACGCCGAACTGAACCATGTATCCAATACATCTGGATCTTGTTCCCAATTTTCGCTATCCGCAGGAGCTTCCATGCCGACATACATTTCGCCGGTTTCTTTATGATACCAAGCTGGTATACGATGGCCCCACCATAATTGACGAGAGATTACCCAATCGTGAACATTTTCCATCCAGGTCATAAATGTGTTGTTGAAACGTGGCGGGAAGAATTCTACCGCATTATCCGTATCTTGATTTTTTACTGCTTGATCAGCTAATGGCCCCATCTTAACAAACCATTGAGTCGATAAACGCGGTTCTACAACAACGCCAGTACGTTCTGAATGCCCAACGCTGTGAACCATTTTTTCAACTTTGATCAGACGACCGATTTCTTTCAAATCGGCAACGATCGCTTTACGCGCTTCAAAACGATCCATTCCTGCATATTTGCCGGCTAGTTCATTCATACTTCCATCTGCGTTCATTACATTGACCCGCGGTAAGTTATGACGATTACCAACCTCAAAGTCATTCGGGTCATGGGCCGGCGTAATTTTTACCGCACCTGTTCCAAATTCACGTTCTACATAACTATCCGCAATAATCGGAATCTCTTTTTCAACTAATGGTAAAATCACTGTTTTACCGACTAAATCTTGATAACGCTCATCATCAGGATGTACAGCAATTGCAGTATCCCCTAGCATGGTTTCTGGACGAGTTGTCGCAATTTCCAACACGCCGCTGCCGTCAGTTAACGGGTAAGAAACATGATAAAAGGCACCCTCTAAATCTTTATGGATCACTTCAATATCAGATAGGGCCGTTTTTGCTTGCGGATCCCAGTTAATAATGTATTCCCCACGATAGATTAAGTCTTTTTCGTACAATGATACAAAAACCTTACGTACCGCATCTGACAACCCATCATCTAGCGTGAAGCGTTCACGACTATAATCAAGAGATAAGCCTAGCTTCGCCCATTGCTCACGAATATGTCCAGCGTATTCTTCTTTCCATTCCCAAACTTGATCGACAAATTTTTCACGACCAAGATCATAACGGGAAATACCTTGTTCTCTTAATTTTTCTTCAACTTTTGCTTGTGTTGCGATACCCGCGTGGTCCATCCCAGGTAGCCATAAAGTGTCAAAGCCCTGCATCCGTTTTTGACGGATGATCATATCTTGTAACGTTGTATCCCATGCATGGCCTAAGTGTAGTTTTCCAGTTACGTTTGGTGGCGGAATAACAATCGAATAAGGTTTAGCTTGTTTATCCTCTGATGGTTTGAATAAATCTTGATCTAGCCATTTTTGGTAACGTCCCGCTTCAACTTCTTGCGGATTGAACTTTGTTGGTAAATTTTCAGTCATATTGGTTCCTCCTAAAATTAATGAATTAAACTTCGATACAAATTTTCTTTAGATGAAACAAATCGGGGCAAATTCCTGCACAAAAGACTATTTTTCGAAAATTTCGAGAAATAACCTTGATTGTCATCGCATACGATCAGGCTAAATTGGCTGTACACTAATTTGTAAAAAACTATTATTAAGTTTCAAGCATGACAAACTGCAAAAAGCCTGACTCGCAAAAAAGCCCTAAAACACAACTGTGTTCTAGGACGTAAAATACGCGGTACCACCTAAATTGCAGAAATAATCTGCCGCTCAAACATGTATAACGGTCATGCGCCGTGCGCTCCTACTTACTTCAGATCGCAGAACTCCCAAGCTACCTTCCATGAGTCATAGTGAAAATGTTTCAGCCGTGCATCTTCTCTCTAAGACTTTATTGCTCATGTACTCCTCTTGATCATCGTCTGACTCATTCTACAATGAAGTCGGAAACTTGTAAAGTCCTACTGTCCATCAAAATAAATCAATGTCTGCAATTCTGAGGTCAGATCAATATAATGAACATGGACATTTTCTGGTACTTTCAGCGGGTCTGGAGCAAAATTCAAAATAGCTGTAATGCCGTTAGCCACCACTTGATCAATCGCCTCTTGAGCATTTTGACTCGGGACAGTTGAAATCGCAACCGTGATATTTTCTTTGGCTAACACATCATTTATTTCATCAATCGAATAGATATGATAGCCGCAAAGTTCTTTGCCGACCTTTTCGGGATCATTATCAAAAGCACAAACAATATTCAAATTTTCATTGCGGCGAAAGTTGTTGTTCAAAAGTGCTTGCCCTAAATTACCGCAACCAATTAAAGCGATCCTTTTTTCTTCCTTTGTTTCCAGCATATCACTAAAAACCTTGATCAAGTCACTAACGTCATAGCCATAGCCGCTACGTCCCAGTTCGCCAAAATGAGAGAAATCGCGGCGAATCGTTGCAGATCCAACTTGTGTCATTTTGCTCAATTCAGAAGACTTAATACGGGTAACCCCATTTTTTTCTAATCCTTTCAAACAACGCAAATACAAAGATAATCTTTTAGTTGTTGCTTTCGATAACTGTGGCTTTTGAATGATCCGTTCCATGATCGTACTCCTTGTTCGTTTTAATGTAATAATTTTTTTCAAAAATTAGGTTGATTCTCACGCCATATATCATTCCTCTAACCTGCTAAAGTAGGAAGGGGAACTGGCATCCTTGTTCGTTTTAATGTAATAATTTTTTCAAAAATTAGATTGATTCTCGCGCCGTATACCATTCCTCTAACCTGCTAAAGCAGGAAGGGGAACTGGCATCCTTGTTCGTTTTAATGTATAGATATCTATTAAAAGAAAAATCCCCGACCCTTTGTTAAATACTTCACATAAACAATTCTAACATGTAAAAAAAGCAATAACAATCTTTTGTAAAAAAAGAGCAAGAAAGTGTCCTTTCTCGCTCAAATTTCTATAAAAAGTCTGCAAATTCTGTATTCTTTTCTGCCTTAGCAGGAGTGATTTCTTCAATCTTCAATCCAGCTAAGCAACGAGCCATCAATCCTTCAATGTCGAAGCGCTCTTCTAGTTCCAAAACTTTTTCTAGTTTTGGCCGCGTCTTCGGTTGAGGTGGCGCAAAAATTGTACAGCAATCTTCAAAAGGTTGAATTGCTAACTCAAAGGTATCGATTTTTTCGGCCAATTCGATAATTTCGGTTTTATCCATCGTTACAACTGGACGAATGATCGGCGTTGTTGTCACCTCATTGATAGCTACCATACTATGTAAGGTTTGTGATGCTACTTGTCCAAGTGACTCTCCATTGATGATCACTAACCCATGGCGCATTTCACGAATCACATCTGTCAAACGCAGCATCATCCGACGTGTCAATGTCATCCAATAGCCTTGCGGACTTTGGGCTTTGATTTCCTCTTGAATCTCTGTGAAAGGTACTTCGATAAATTGAATGCCACCCACATAGGGTGTCAATTTTTCTGTTAGGTCTTTCGCTTTTTGTAACGCTTGTTCACTAGTATAAGGAGGGCTCGCAAAGTGAACCGCTTCGATCTCCACGCCCCGCTTCATTGCTAAATAACCAGCAACTGGGGAATCGATCCCACCAGACAGCATCAGCATCCCTCGACCGCTGGTACCAACAGGCAGTCCGCCAGCACCTTTGATTGTTTCATAAGAAAGATAAGCACTATCACGGCGAATTTCGATGCGCAGATTGATATCTGGGCGTTTCATTTGTGCTTGGATTTCTGGACAAACATCCATTACTGCATCGCCTAAAAATTGTTGAATCCCATGACTGTCTAACTCAAAGTTATGGTCACTGCGTTTTGCCGTGATTTTAAACGTTTCTTTTCCTGTATAAATTTCTTTCATGATTTGCTGCGTCATTTGTTTTAAAGCGTCCAAATTTTTCTCAACTTGAATACTAGGTGAGAAAGTCTGAATACCAAAAACTTTTTCTAGTTTCGGTAATACTAAGCGGCTATCTTCGCCATTTAGTAAAATATGCATCCGGTCACGATCGGCTTGAATCTTTAGATTAGGAAACTCCGCCAATGCCCCACGTACATTTTGTGCCAAACGCATGATAAAGCTACGACGATTTTTGCCTTTCGTTGATAGTTCACCGTAACGCACCATAATTTCTGTATATTGCACGATCATTCTCCTTTAGTTAATTTTCGAAAATCTTTCGTAAAGATGATTGAATACCACCATAAATTGCTCTGCCTCTGCCATCGTATTCGCTTCATCTAAGCTGACACGCACAGCTGTTGTCGCGATTTCATGAGGTACATTCATCGAGTGCAGCGTTGAACTGTCCACTTTTTTTCGACTAGAACAAGCACTCGTAGTTGAGACGAAAATCTGTTTTTCCTCTAAAGCGTGAACTAATACTTCTCCCCGTATTCCTTTGATCCCAAAAGTTAAAATATGAGGGGCAAAGTTTTCGTCACCAGAGAAGATTGTTACTTTATCATAGGTCGCTAAAGCTTCCTTTAAATATTGGCGAATGACTGCCGTATGGTTTGGGCGTTCGGCTTTTTTCTCGATGTGCAGCCGCAACGCCCGACTCATAGCAACGATCGCTGGAAGATTTTCGGTTGTTGCCCGTTGTCCGTTTTCCTGTCCGCCGCCAGTTAATAGTGGTGCCAACTTTTTGCCAGCTTTCCAATAGATAAAGCCGACGCCGCGCGGCCCATGGAACTTATGAGCGGAAAACGTCGCAAAATCGACTCGAGGCGTTAACCATTTTGCTTGTTCCACTTTTCCAATCGCCTGTACAGCATCTACGTGAAAGTGAATGGTTGGATAGTTTTCCAAAACTTCACCGATAGCTTCGATCGGTTGGATTGCTCCCATCTCATTATTGACTCCCATAACAGAAACCAAGATCGTTTCAGGACGAATCAACTCGGCCAATTTATCGACTTGGACAAAGCCGTTACTGTCGACGGGCGCAACGCTAACTTCAAAACCAAGTTCTTTCAACTGGGCTGCCGTGCGACTGACTGCTGGATGTTCTACACTAGAAATGATGATATGGTTTCCATACTCCCGCTTTGCAATGGCTGTACCTTTTATCACCCAGTTATCGCCTTCTGTACCACCGCTGGTAAAAAAGATTTCATCGGCTTGCACATCCAATAATTCTGCAATTTGCTTCCGCGCCTGCTGTAACAAGCGGTTTGCTTGTGTTCCTAAGTCATGCAAGCTTGAGGGATTACCCATGATGCGTTGACTGGTTTTTACATATGTATCAAGTGCTGATGGATAAATTGCCGTCGTCGCACTGTTATCAAAATAAATCATTCTCTGACCTTCCTTCAAAAATTCTTTCCTATTATAGCGAGAATGCTATTACACTTCAAGTAATCCTTACAAATAAGAAGAGTTTCATAAACTATCACTAATAATAACTAGCTACTTTCTATGAACTCATTTAGGAGAATGGCTCTTCGTAGTGTATATCATTTCGCCATTAGCTTGTTTCCAATATCTCAAAAAAATAGAGTGCGCTCACACTCACATAAACTACAATTACAGCAACTAGCAAAAGAAAAAGCCGAGCATATCGCTCGACTTATACTAAATCTCGGTTATTAAAATAGAAATCTTCGATTCGTTTGAACGCCCCTGGCTCAACTCGCTCTAAAGCCGTACCGATTTCATCCAATGCATCTTGGTAACGATATTCTTTATTGAACAATTCTAAACTGTTTTCGATCGCAGTCTTAATCTCAGGATGGGTATGACGATAACGATTCGCATATTGCATCATTTGTTCTGTTAATGCTGCCGCATCGACTAAATCATAAGTCTTTTGATCCAACATCTCCATGTCTTCATCACAAAGGCTGACTAATTTATTGATATCCTGCATGTTGATACGGATCTTATTCAATGATTTGCTTAACTCTTCCACACGATCCGTTGCCACAAAGAAGAACTCTAAGTAATCACCTGGCAAACCAGGTAAACGTTGCTGCTCTACATAGCGTTTCAAGTTACGTAAACGGAATTCATATTTCTCGATTTTTTCAGAGGCTTCTTTTTCACCTTTGCGTAAATCATGCAAGTCATTATCGATCTCTACTTGTTTTGTTTCAATATCGTCTAATACTTTAAATGCGTCTTTGTAAAAGACTTGAACTTCCGAAAAAGCGAGTTCGTGTTTGTCGATCTGTGGTTCCATGTTGCGGTTGCGACGTTCTAACTCTTCGATCTCCGTTTGGAACCCGCGAGCACGACCTAATTCATTGTTGTTTAGTGCGTAGCTTTGAGAAGTGTGATCCAGTTCAACCATCAATTGATGGTTGTTGTGAGAAGCATGGGTGATATATTCTCCAATCGTCTTGCGATTCGTCAAAACATATTTTTTCGCTTCAAACTCTTTTTCTAATACTGCATACAAATCATCAATCAACTCAGCCGTTTCTTTGTTGGCAGTTTCAACTGTTCCAAGCTCGATTTTCTCTAGATCCTCTAGGGAACGCTCAACATGTTTTTTAACTTTATCTAAGCGTTCTTCAAAATCATCTTCTGGTAAAACAAAATTGTCTACCATCATTTTCTTGTAAGTCTTCTCTAATTCTTCGATTTGGCTTGGGAAGGTTTTTTCTAAATCTTCATAAATCTCAGGAACTTTTTGCATTGTTTCTTGCACTTCGTAAGTATGCTTTTCTGCATCATCTAATACTTCACGTGCTTCGATTGGATCACCTGAAGTATTCAAGGTTACAAATTGAGTAAATTCGATTTCGACATTTTTAACTTGTTTTTGAATCTCTGGCAAAGCAGGTCCAAAGCTGTCTTTCTTTTCCTTAAGATCCTTTTTCAATTCCTCAAAAACATCTAAGGCCTGTTGGACGGCTAATGAGTTGCGTTCTTCTGTCTCACGTAATTCCTTCAATCCGACACGAATACCTTCAACTTCTTCTTCCATCTCACTCATCGTGCGCTCAGCACTTTCGATCGCTGATTTGCCTTTCATAAAACGGAAGGTTTCATTTTGACTCTCAACTTCAAAAATTTGGCTTTCCAATTCAGCGAAAGATTTCGTCGAGACATCTGTCCATTTTTGGTTCCATTCACGGAAAGTATTCTGACTTTGGCCGACAAGGTGCATTTTTTTCACTTCATCGACTTCTTCCACGACAGGAAGATCGAATAACGCTTCTTTCCTTTTATCAAGTTCTTTTAAGCGTTCTTGATTTTTTTTCTTCATCAGATAACCAATCAAGTATAAAACGGCAGCCAAAATGACTAAGCCGATAACGATCCCTATGATTACATTACTTCCCATGTATGATTTTCCTTTCAACTATCAAGATTCAGTTTATTTAATGGTTCACTATTATCTGTTTTTTGGCGAAAACATCTAACGTAGATTATAACACAAAAGACTTTCCTCTTCACTAGCTAGTTTCCAAATCGCTACGAAATGTTTACCGCACAGTCACTCCTCATACTAGCATTTTTTAGAGACCGCTTCAATTACTATAAATTTAAGAAAATTGTAATTTTATTAAATTTTCTATTCGGGAATGCGCCGAATCCCCTTGAAATTGCACGACTTTTCAGATAATATTAAAGCCACATTAAAATAAGAGGTGATTAAAGTGAAAGTGATCAAATTTGGCGGAAGCTCGGTAGCTTCGGCTGAACAACTAAAAAAAGTCTTATCGATCGTTACTGACGACCCTGATCGTCGTTTCGTGGTGGTTTCTGCTCCAGGAAAGCGAACCAATAAAGACAAAAAAGTCACCGACTTATTGATTCAATTTTATAATGCTGTTGTCTACAAACATGAAACTGACGAATTGATCCGTGAAATCGTGGCTCGTTATACTGAGATTGCGGCAGAGTTTCAGGTCGATGACAATATTGAAAAAAACTTTAGTGCTGAATTACGGCAGCTTCAAGAAAATTATGATGAAGCGGATCCATATGCCTTAGACAGCTTTTTAGCAAGCGGAGAAAACTTGAACGCGCAATTAGTTGCTGCATGTTTCTGCAAGAGCGGGACAAACGCCCGCTACATCAATCCAAAAGAGCTCGGCATCACTGTTTCTAATGAACCACAAAACGCCCGGATCTTAGAGGAATCCTATGAGAAGATCTATAAATGGCGCGATTCTGATGAAATATTAATTATCCCTGGGTTCTTCGGCTATACAACTGATGGACATCTTTGTACCTTTTCTCGAGGTGGCTCAGACATTACCGGTTCAATCGTAGCAGCTGGGCTACAGGTCGATATGTACGAAAACTTTACGGATGTGGACGGTATTTTCGCAGCCAGTCCTAAATATATTCACGATCCTGAACTGATCGAATACGCGACCTATCGTGAGATTCGTGAATTGACTTATGCCGGTTTTACTGTCTTTCATGATGAAGCGCTGATGCCAGCCTTCAAGGCGCAGATACCAGTAATCATTAAAAATACGAATAATCCGGACTGCCAAGGGACATTGATCAAAAAATCATTTGATAATGAAAACCGTAATGAAGTCGTAGGCGTTGCCAGCGACGGCGGCTTCTGTGGAATAACTGTTGGCAAATACCTGTTGAACCGAGAAGTTGGGATCGTTCGGCGGATTCTGCAAATACTGGAGGATTTAAATATATGTTTTGAACATATGCCGTCAGGAATCGATGATATCTCAATTATTTTACGTGAACGTCAATTGACTCGGGATATCGAGGCAGAATTAATGAAACAAATCGAAGAAAAGATCAAGCCTGACCAATTGTCAATCGAGCATGGTCTTTCAGTGGTCGCACTCGTAGGTGAGGGAATGCGTGAAAGACCTGGCACTACTTCTGACAGTACCGCAGCCCTAGCCCGCAAAAATGTCAACCTGCGAATGATCTCTCAAGGAGCAGATGAACGTAGTATCATCTTCGCAATCCGCAGCGAACAAGAACGTTTGGCTGTACGATCACTGTATTACACCTTTTTCGATTAAAACATTGTATTAAAAAGGAAAAGCCGTTACTCTGCGGCTTTTCCTTTTTGTTTATCTATTTCGTCTTTGATTAAAGGCTCGGGAGCATACTTGTCTTGCCAGTCTTCCGGCTTCATCACCTTATTTGTTACAGGATGGTACCGGGGCTTGCCATCTGGAAACAGCTTACCCATATTTGCGCGATGAACAATCTCAAAAATCGGTTGAGGGTCAACACCGATCAGCGCAAATGATCCATAAGTAAAATAGAGCAAATCCGTCAATGCATCGACTTCTGTAATCAGCGGATCAGCTATTTCTTCACCTTTTGCTAAAACTTTTTTCTTCGCCTGATCCACGCTTTCGTGGAGTTTTTCCACTAAATCATTAAACTCCGCTTCATCACCTTCAGCTACTCCATATAAGAATTCCACAATTTCTTCAGCTTTAAAACCCGCTCGAAAACTTCCGCGTTCCTTGGAAAATGCTGTTGGCTGCTCTGGTGGGTTCGGTGAAAACGTCTCATGAAATTCGCGTGCCATTTGGTAAGGTTCATTCATTGTCATTCCCTCCATTAAATAATCTCAAAATGCTTTAATGCTTGGTAAATGCCGTCTTTTTCATTCGTTGCGGTCACATAATCAGCCTGTGCTTTGACCTCAGGCAACCCATTCCCCATTGCCACTCCGATCCCGACTTTCTGAATCATCTCAATGTCATTGTAATGATCCCCAAAGGCTATTACCTCTTCTGGAGCGATTCCGGCAGCTTTAGTAAATTCCAGAATTCCGTGATACTTCGAGCCGTTCTTAGGAACAATATCAACGGAATACGGGTTGGAACGCTGGAAGGAACAGTCCGGCAATAATTCCTGTAAGCGTTGGGCTTCGTTTTCCGCACTAAAAAGAACACATTGATAGATAGGTTCCTGTAAAATCGATAGCTTTTTATATCGTCCTTTTTGTCGATTTGGACTAAAAGACTGCAATAATCTTCGTGTCGGTCTAACAGGAAACCACTTAGGCATCCAGCCAGCTATTTTTTTCAGCAAAGAATTTTGCGACCATTTCATCAAATGGCTGCCATCAACTCGTTGCCGTCCGCCAAAAATAATCTGGCGATGCTCATCATCCGCAAAATTAACGATTCGCTGCAATGTCTCAGCTGAAAAAGGACGCAGATAAATATCCTTTTCCTTTGTGTACACCATCTGCCCATTGTACATAACAAAGACATCCAGAGGTACTTGTTCGATTCGTTCTTCAATTTTCACCGGACCTCGCCCTGTTGCAACACCGCAAAAAATCCCCTGCTTTTGGGCTAAACGAATCGCTTCACGTGTACTATCTAATATTTTTGAATCACCTGTAATCAAGGTTCCATCAATATCAAAAAAAATGGCTTTTATCATGTGTCTCCCTCATTTAAAATAGATCCATTTGACTTGGATTTAATCCTTCATAGTCTAACGCTAAAATATTTTTCAACTGCATCGCGTTATCCGCGGCATCCCCACCGGAATTATTGTTAAAAATGACACCGACCTCCGAAGTTTCTTTTGCAACTCGCTGGATTTTTTCACCTAATATCTTCAACTCAGCTTCATTGTAACGATACAGTGTTCGTTTCTTACGCCAGTCGCCTGTTCGGTCATTCCAATAAGCCTGATTCCTTCCATGAAAACGAAAAAGGCTGAAATTCTTATTCGTCACTGTGGTATCTAATGGCACTGTATCTGGCAATTGTGGTTCATCTACCATTACTAAACTGAAATTCAAAGATTTCATTAGTTGCTTAGTTTTTTTGACAAATTCTTTAGCATACCAGCTATAATCTCGCAACTCGATCGCCAGCGGCAAATCATCAAACAATTCCCGCAGTGTTTCTAAATAAGCAACGTTTTCTTTCGTACACTTAAATTGTGCCGGAAATTGCGCTAAAAAGCAAAATAACTTTTTACTTTCAATCATCGGTTGCATAGTTTCCAAAAAATGCTTCTGCATCTCCGCTATTGAGGAATAGCTATCCTGCCATTTGGCTTGACCTGTGAATCCACCGTATAGCTTCACCACAAAACGAAAATCCTCTGGAACTTGTGACAGCCAGTTTTCAACAGAACTTTTCCTAGTAATACCGTAATAGTTCGTATCTAATTCTACCAGCGGTAAATAACCAGCATACTCATATAGAGAAGAGATCTTTTTACCAGTCAAACTGCTGTGTTCATTAAAAGAAGTTAATCCAATTCGAATCATAGTATCCTAGCCTCCTCCTGCTTCATAGTATACAATAAGCATAGCAAAAAATTAGCGATAATGCGCTAATAACGAATGGAGTAATGAAGATGAAACGGATTCTGATTTTACATACAGGCGGAACGATCTCAATGAGTCAAGATGCCGACGGTGCGGTGCGACCGGATGAAAAAAATCCATTACTAGCGGCCGGACAAGAATTACGTTTGCCCGCTGATATTGAATTAATCGTGGAAGATTTTTCAAACCTGCCCTCTCCTCACATTACTGTTGAAACAATGTTCCAGCTAAAGGAGCGGATCAAAGCAGCAAAACAAGAAGGCTTGGACAGTGTCGTCATCACTCATGGAACCGATACTTTAGAGGAAACAGCATATTTTCTAGAAATTACGATTGGCGATTTAATGCCGATTATTTTGACGGGAGCAATGCGTTCCATCAATGAACTAGGCAGTGACGGCCTCTACAACTTTGAATGTGCCATCCGAGTAGCCGCATCTGAAAATGCTGTTGGCAAAGGTGTACTCGTCGTTATGAACGATGAAGTCCACAGTGCTCGTTATGTGACCAAAACACACACAACCAATGTGGCAACCTTTAGAACGCCCACATTAGGACCAATCGGTTTAGTAACCAAATCAAAGATTCTTTTCAAACAAGAGCTGCCTAAAACAACTCGTTATGATATCGACAGCTTCGATGCCATGATCCCAATCGTTAAGGTATTTGCTGGTATGCAGGGAGATTTTTTTGAAATACTTGATCAAGGTATCACTGTCGATGGTCTAGTAGTCGAAGCCTTGGGAGCCGGAAATATGCCTCCGCAAACGTTGCCGCCAGTTTATTATTTATTGGAAAAGGGGCTGCCCATCGTATTGGTTTCCCGTTGTTTCAACGGGATCGCTGAACCAGTGTACGATTATCACGGCGGCGGAGTCGAATTGGCCCAACATGGTGTAATCTTTTGTAATGGGATCAATAGTCAAAAAGCGCGCTTAAAATTGTTGATTGCATTGAACGCTCAGCTTTCAAAAGAAGAATTGAAACAATTTATGGAAGAATAAAACTCTGTGTACAGGAGTTGAATTCAAGCAAAAAAAAAGAAGTTGGATCGAAAAAATCTCGATTCAACTTCTTTTTTGCCATAAAATATTGGCTTCGCACGCAAGCTGATCCCCAAGACGGATCTCGTGTCGGCTCTTGACTTCGTCGTCCTCGACAACTTCATAGAAGCTCTCGATATCATTGCCATATAATACCTCTTTATCAAACTTCACATTCACATAAGTAGGTTCATGCCGTGTCATAAACTCATACCCAAGCACATCAATCAGCCAGTTGAAATACATCGCGTTGTTGACGTGATGATTACTGTCGAGATCGTAATAGCGTACGTGATACAATTGATGCTGTTCCCCTTCGACTTTTTCAATTTTCGGCCAGCGGCGAATTTTTTTGACCTGCGGTGATTCATAAGGTGCCATCAGTTCCGCATCAACACTGCTCATTTTCCGATTTTCAATGTCCATTAAAACAAAGGACATATCGATCTTCAATAATTCAGACTCGTTGGAATCGTAGACCCAAAAGCTGCGGTAACAGAAATAACGATTGAATTCTGTTGGTTCAGTCACGATCGTAATCTTTTCGCCAACCTGTGGTAATCGATTGATCGTTACTTCCGTTTGTGTAATCACCCAAGTAATTCCTAAACTATTAATATATTCATTTCCTCGTTCCAACTCATCACTTTGATCCGATGAGGCTTTAATAGCAACACTCAACAACGCAGGAAATGTCATATTTTGATTGATATCGCACTCGTAATATGCGACCTCATGATGCAAGGTGTATCTTTTTCCCAATTACTTTCCTCCTAAAGCTAAGACACGATCTACCGCATCTCCATAGCTCTCACCGAACATATTCAGGTGAACTAGTAGATAATAGAGTTGATAGATCGTTAGTCGATCTTGCCAACCTGTTCGCATCGGTGATATTTCTTGATAGCTGTCGATAAACTCCTGACGAAAACCGCCAAAAAGCTGCGACATAGCAAGATCCATTTCTCGATGTCCATAAGAGACTGCTGGATCGATAAACACAGGTTGCCCATGTGTATCAAAAAAAGTATTCCCACTCCAAAAATCACCGTGTAACAAGGTTGGTTCAAATGACATTGTACCCCATTTTTTATAAACCCACTCTTTAAATAACAGATAATTTTTTTCTCGACGTGTGGTCCAATGATTTCGACCGTTCGCGATTTTAATCTGAACCTCTAAACGATTGGTAAAATAAAAATTCCACCAATCATTCGAACGCTTATTGATCTGAGGAAGCAGACCCATGAAATTGTTTCTCTTATAACCAAATTGATTTGCTTTGATCTGATGAAGCTTACTCAGTTCGTGTGCCAAATCTTTTTGATCTCCCTCTCCAGGCTCGATCCATTCCAGCAGCAGAAATGCCTCGTCCTCAAAGCTCCCATGTTGATAAACTTTGGGTACTCGCACCGTCGCACTTAATTCTGCCAAACCATCAACCTCTGCTTGAAAAAAATCTGCGGACATCTGGGGATGATATTTCAAGAAGTAATCCTGTTTTCCATCTGTCACCCGATACGCCTGGTTAACATCTCCGCCGCCGATCGGTACTGCCTTCGATTGTAACTGTAAATGCTTTAGCAATCCATCCATCTCGTCAGCTCCTTACAACAAATATATTTTTTTCAGATCTTCAATTTCTTGTTTGGTCACGCCGATTCCTTCATGAATAAAGTTCATCATCGTGCCGTAATGTTCCTTGATTAGCTTGAAGCTGGTTTGTAAATAAGCTTTTTTAGCTGACATCATGTCTTCGATTCCAGTCAAGGATTCTGCTGGAACACCGGCATTTACAGCTTTTTGATACATTTCCTCGACAGCCTTCTTTAAATAACGATTTGTCGCCAAATAGTCTTTCGTGATCGTTGTTTGATTCACATCTAAGCTGCTTAATAAAAGCATCGCTCCAAAACCTGTCCGATCTTTCCCAGCTGTACAATGGAAGAGTAAACTTTCCTTCTCGCCTGAATTATCAAGCACCAAATCAAAAAATTTACGGTATTGTCCGCGCACATGATCGTCAATCACAAAGTGTTTATAGACCTCGACCATTTGCTTGTATGCATCTTCCCCGTTCTGCATCCGGCGCATCATCTTTTTAGGTGAAGCTGAAGCAGTTTTTGTTTCCTCGACTGGAAAAATTGGCAAGAAAATATTTTCTGCTTCTGGAATTTCTTGATCCGGTTGAGAATCTCGTTCCTCGATTGAACGAAAATCAACGACCTTTTTGATTCCATATTCGCTTAAATATTTTTTATCTTGCGTATCGATATGATTGATTCCTGCCGAACGAATCAATTTACGATGAGCGATCTTCCGGCCATCCTTCGTTTTGTAACCACCCAATTCCCGCATATTTTCTGCATGCCGAACAGCTAAATGTTTAGACATCCAACCAACCTCCTTTTTCATTTTTTGAGTACCCAAGCTCGAATAGTGATTTTCTTAATCAACGAATTATAAAAAAGTTTAAACTGACATCCTTTTTGCTAAAAGTATAGCACAACCAAAAAGAAAACGCTTTTGTTACTCAAAACAAACCATTGAAGGAAAGGTTTTTGTCTTCCTCAACTTACTAAGCAAAATAAAAAGAAATCTGAGAGAAGAACACTCTCTCAGATTTTCTGTCAGTATTATGCTAATGCCCCCATAGGGTCCCACGGAGCTAAAACAGTTGGTTCTGCTTCAAAAGCGGCTAATTGTTCTTCTGATAAAAATTCTTTACGAACGACGATTTGATAAGTATACTCGTCCATCCATTCATCACTCATAACAAAGAAGCCTTTCTCGCCAACCTTTTCGCCCCAGCTGTTTTCGACTTTCCATTTTTTCGCTTGACCATCAATCAGATCAACACCAGTCAAAACCATCGCGTGGGTCATCAAACTTTCTCCATAGTCTAACCGTTCCGCCTTAGTCATCGTCAAATCAACATCAAACAGATCTTCCACATCATACGCATCTAAAGCCATGATCCCACTATCTCGAGTCGAGGATTGACCAACATCGCAGCCGAACCAGACGGATTCACCTTGTTCCAGCTGCTTTACAGCTAATTCTTTGAATTCATCCATTTCAAGATTCAAATATTTAACTTGTTTACCACCGACGACATTGCCTAACATGTCGACCGTATAAGACTTCATGAAGGGCTTGTCTTCAGTTGGCGCATTTATGATACTAACATATTCATCTAAGTCAACACCGACGTATTTTTCATAAAAGCTTTGTGGTGTTAAGTTTCGATCCAAATGATAATTCTTTTCTTCATCGCGATATTCGAAATCAAATTCAGTTGGAGGTGTTCCCAATGAGATTGCTAAAAGATTGTAAACCTCTTGTAGCATAGCTTCGCGATTTGCTTGAATTTCTTCTTCGGTCGCTTCTTCCGCCACCATCTGGCGCAATAAGACAGCGTGTTTCCGTAATAGTTTATTTAAGTAATTGTTTAAATCACGTGAATTTGAACTATTGCTGCTTTCTGGCATTACACTTTTAGGAACGACACCATATTTTTGAAAAAGTGAAACAATCATATCCCATTGGCCGCCATCTTGTTGTGGTACTTGCAGTAAAAAGGCCACTTCGCGACTTGTCGTTGGCTGCTCTGCCGTATTTAAAATATTTTCATAGAAGTAATTTGCCTTTTCGTATTTATCCCAAAAGAACGTATAGTTTTGAGAAAGTTCAAAGTCCTTCAATTGGAATGATGTCAACATTTTATGACGGAAGGTGTTAAGTGCTGCAAACATCCAGCAACGCCCCGATTGTTTTTGATTCGCTACTTTCCCTGTTGCAAGATCGATAGAAAAAACTGGCGTATTTTCAACATGTGTCTGCACATTCTCTGCAGAGGCCCGAATACCGTTTTTCACTACGCCTCGTTGCAGTGCGACTTGTTTAGAATTTTTTTCAAAAGCTTCGTGAAAAGCTTGAGTTCGTTCATTAGTAATTTTTGACATAAATTTAGCCTCCTTGCCCTTCATTTTACGCTTAATAGGGCAAAGAGACAATTAGTTTACAAACTCAGCTGTAAAACTTGTTTCCCTTTTTTTATCCACTGTCCGACACGTTTGCTTGATAATAGTACAGTCAGCAGCATACTGCCAATAAATAATAAAAGGACTTCTAACGAACTGATTTCAAAATCTAGATCTAAGGCTCGAAGTCCCTTCACTAGAAAACCGTGAAGTAGATAAACGGTCAACGTATTCTTCCCCCAACTAGAGAAAAAGTGACGTTCTTTTGGAACCAATAGTAAGAACGCAACGATCCCAATCAGACCTGCTGCCATAAAGATCAAACGCTGTGGCCCTCCAAGCAACGGATGATTCAAGTAATCTTCGTAGGGCTTGGAGCCAAATACCCAATACTTGTTAATGAAATCATTTCCTTGGATAAATAAGAACAGTCCGCCAAATAGGAACAACGCGACCCATTTTTTAGGATAACTTTTTAACTTTTCAATCCAGCTTTTCGGAACTGCATATCCTACCATAAAGTATGGGAAAAACGTTAGCGTCCGTTGGATCGCCAAGTAGCGATCAAAGACCGGAAAATAACCGACTAACAATGCCACGATCACACTGCCGATCAGGACCTTTTTTACAGAATACTTATTGATCAAGTGTAATAGGACATTCCAACAGAACAGACTTAATAAGAACCATAGCGACCATTGCGGAATTCCTAGATCGAAACTAAAAGAATCCTGCAGACCAATCAGCGTGTAATAGCCGGAATAAAGTAGTTGGAAAAATATGTACGGAAGCAGCAGCTTTTTTACCAGGCTCATGATAGGTTTTGGTCCACTTTTGGCAAAATAGCCCGAGATCAAGATAAATGCCGGCATATGAAAAGTAAATATGAAGTAATACAAATCGTTATATAAGGGATGATCATTCGCAAAGGGCTGCAGAAAATGACCAAACACAACTAGTATCATCAAGAAAAGTTTTGCGTTGTCAAAATAGGCATCGCGTTTTCCCATCGTTCTCCTCCTCGTAATAAAGAATGAATTTCCATAGAAAAATTCATTGATTCGAATGCCGTATATCATTCAACTAATGCGTTTCCCTGCTATTTTACGAGCTAACTCGTAAATAAGTACGAATTTTTAATTCGTAAGATTCTCGTACGCTTACTATTCTTCTAAATACGCTAGTCTTCTCTAAAATTATGTAGATAAATTCTTAAAAGAATTTATCTGGACTTTCGAAGACATATCATTCTACTAACCTGCTAAAGCAGGAAGTAGAACTGACAAAGCGTAAAGAAGAACTGGCACAGTTGAACGAGCATCCTCACTAGTCAGTATAACGAGGATTTTTGAAGGGTTCAAAGGGATTGAACTAGTTTTAAAAAAAGGTCACGCTTTCCTCAATATTTACCTCATAATTAAGCTTTTTATTCATAAAAAATTCACTTTTTAGGTGTAAAAAAATAGAGACGATCGATTGATCGTCTCTGAGAACTCCGGCAGTAGGACTCGAACCTACGACATCATGATTAACAGTCATGCGCTACTACCAACTGAGCTATGCCGGAAGAATACTTTACTATAATATCAATTTTTATTTCATGATGCAATCCTAATTTTGCATATTTATGAGCATTTTTTTGAGCTTTAAAAGTGAAAGTACTTTAGTACAAGCTAGGAGAATCTTTATGCCAAGACGCCATCGGAAAAGAAGAAAAAAAATCAAACTAAAATTCACTATATCACTCCTGCTGATACTTATCCTAATACTAAGCGGAGTCTACGTTGATTACGTCCGAAAAGAACATCTTGCGTCTGAAAAGGCAGCGCAAACAGAAAACTTGGCGCAAAAAACAATTGTAAATTCTCAGCCTACTGAACCAAAAAATAGTTTATCAGCCAGCATTGAACAAGCTTTAGTCGAAAAAAATTTCAGCGGAACAGCTCTGGTTTTTAAAAACGGCCAAATCATTTTAAATAAGGCATATGGCTGGAAGGATCAGGCAAAAAGAATTCATAATACGATCAATACTCAATACTGTATCGGCTCAGTCCAAAAAGGTCAAACGGCTTATTTGATTATGCAGGCTGTCAAAGCTGGCAAACTAGCCTTAGACGAAAAACTCAGCTCCTTTTTCCCACAGATTCCTAACAGTAACAATATTTCTATTAAAGACATGCTGAATATGAGCTCTGGCCTACGTGTCAACGAAAAAAAAGTGGCTGCTTTAAATACGACCAACACAAAAGAGATTCTGTCTGAGACGATTCGCCAAACAATCGTGGTACCAAACGCTGGTTATTCTTATCAACCAGTTAATTATGTTTTACTGGCAGGAATTTTAGAAAAAGTATATCAAAATGACTATAACTTACTCTTTGAAAAACTGCTAAAAAAACCAATGAAGTTAAATGAGACCAGTTTTTATTCAGAAACTAATAAAGAGCAAGCCCTCTCCTACTCACAGAGTGCTAATGGACCGATCTACGCACCAACAACCGTATCTTCTTATGCCGATGAGTTTGGGACAGGAAATGTTTTTATGTCAGCTGAAGATTTATATCACTATTTTCAGAATCTCTTTAATAATCAATTTTTGACTGATCAAGAGCGAACGGAATTGTGGCATACTTATCCGGGTGAAAAATACGCTAGCGGAATTTATAACATGTCACTTAGCTACCATGCACGAGGTGTTAAAGCACGCTTTGAAACAGTTGCTGATTTTTCTAAAGATGGTCAAAGCGGGATTATCTTGCTATCAAACGTATGGAATCAAGCAAAAGGATACAATGATCTTGCTTCCAATTTATACAACAAAGTCGTCGCTGGTTCATAAGCAACGACTCTGTTATAAATAAAGCTTTCAGACGATTGAATACCTGATTTTTTTCTGCCAAAGCAGTTGACAAATAGTCCTTACTTCGCTATTCTATATCTTGTGTTAAATAACTATGCCGCCTTAGCTCAGCTGGTAGAGCGTTTCCATGGTAAGGAAGAGGTCGTCGGTTCAAGCCCGACAGGTGGCTTCCTAGGAACGTTGAGAAATCAACGTTCTTTTTTTGCGTTTAATAAGATTTTTTCTAGCTACCAAATAGAAGCTGACAAGTGACAGCCCCAATAGAATACCACCAAAAACATCGGTTACCCAATGTGCCCCAGACAAAATTCTTCCTATAATAATTGCAAACATCCCTATCAGGCTGGCATAGGCGATTATTTGTTTGAATCTCCCCTCATCCTTTTTCAGAACATAAAATGCTGACAGTAAAACCGTAATCGCAAGAAAGGTATGGCTGGATGGATAAGAGGCCTCTAATTGCCCCTCCACTAAAATTGGCCGATAGTTAATGACGACTTTTTCAAAAAGAATATAAAACACAGCAACCCCAGCATAAAGGAAACCTAAATCGAGAATTTCTCGATCAATCAGCGAAAGTTTCTTTCGCACACACAGCTGTAAAAAACCGCGTAAAGCAAAATATCCCATCATCAGTAATGGAAAAACCCCCAATACTTCTGTCATTTGATACCAAAATGAACTAACACCGATTTTTTTTAACAGATATTGATTCATTGTCGCGAATCCTATCTCCGAATTTCGTGGCCCAACTTTCTGTACATCGATCAGGGTCAAACAAATCGTGTATAAAATAAACAGTAAAAATAATCCTATCGGTGTTTTTAATTGTCTCGTCTTCTCTTTCATAATCCTCTCTCCTAACTCATCTATTTGGAATCTATCCAAACTCAAAGTATCAGAGACCCTTACAGACAAAAAGAAGCGCATCGTCACAGAGAGGTGACGATGCGTGTCAATGGCTATTTAATAGGAATACACCCTTGATTGCCAAGATCATTAATAGATAAGCAGCCGGATAAGGATGCCTTGTCATAATAAAAAGAAGGATGCCGAATAAGGTTGAAACTAGTGAAATTATTACTATGATTCGTTGTTCTCTTCTAAAGATAATCAATTCATATATCCCATACAATATGCTTAAAATAACGAATAGAAAAATAATATTTCTTAGAATCATCGTTTCAGGAGAGAGTTGCCACATGTTAACAAATGCAATTCGTTCTCCTTGTGCTTTCCCAAAAATAGGTAAAAAAAGCAATAAACCCACCATACAATCTAAAATTCCCAATAGCAGCTGTTGAAGTTTTTTTCGCTGCTGCGCTTTATCTTTCTCTGCAATGGTGATTAATTCGCTATTTGAAAGCAGCTCATCAATCGAAATCTCAAAAACCTGAGAGATTGCTTTCAACGATTCAATACTAGGAAATCCTCGTCCTGACTCCCATTTCGAGATTGCGGTTCTTGAGATGAATAGTTTTCCAGCTAATTCTTCTTGAGTCCATTTTTTATTTTGGCGTAATTGCTTCAATTTCTCGTTAAAATCCACATTGATTCTCCTAAATAAACGAAATTTATATAAATCATACCATAATAGAAAGAAACTTTTGCAGACAGAAAAAGCCAGAGAATAATTTCCCTGGCTTACTCGTTTAACGATAGTTTCGTTCGAATTTATTCATCCTCGTCATCGTCGTCGTTGCTGATTCGCTCATTCACATGACAAATATTGCTTGTGGCAGCTTCGACTAATGCAAGCTCTGAACCGATCAATTCGCTATTGATGAAATCAATCACCATCGGCATATTCATTCCTGCGTATAAATCAATTGCCTGACCTTCTAGGATCATACGAGACACTACATTACATGGAGTGCCGCCCATCAGATCTGCAAGTACAATATAATCATCCAGCTCAGCGATAACTGCTTCAAATTTTACTCGAAAATCCTCCGCTGATTCTGAAGGAAGCAAACTGACTGTATGAATACTTTCCTGCGGCCCCATGATCATTTCGGTGCTCTTTTTTAATTCCTCACAGAAGAGTCCATGACTCACTAAAACTAATTGTTTACTCATTGATTCGCTCCTCATTCATTCGAATATCTATATTTTACCCTGCATTCTATTTAGAAATCACACCTAAAGCTGACAGTGCAACACAGACTACTAATACAATAAAGATCGCTTTAGTAGAAGTCATGTTCTTTTTACCAAGCATCCAATAAATTGCAGCTACAATACCCGCTGGCAACAAACGCGGTAAAATCATATCAAGGTTGTTTTGCATATTCAGCGTCACATCACCAATACTTGGTGCCCAAGATAATTTCACATTGATCATAGTAGCAACCAATGCTCCCACCATGAAGACCCCTAACAGGGTTGCAGCATCAGTCAAGGCAGTTAAACGATGTTGCATCGTGGTAACTAGAGAGATCCCTTCACGATAAGCAAACTCCAACTGTTTCCAACGGAAGATCATCACCGCGATTTGTGCGATGATCCAAATGAAAATCCCGGTTGGGTTCCCATTGATTGCCATATTGGCTGCTAAGGCTCCAAAAATCGTCGGAATTAGTGCTGCAAAGATCGAATCACCAATCGCCGCAAAAGGTCCCATCAACCCCGCTTTTAGACCAGAGACAGTATCTTTACCACCAATACCTTCCTTTTCCTCGATCGCCAAATCAATCCCGGTGACGATTGTATTGAAGAAGTTCGAGGTGTTAAAGAACTGTGTATGGGTTTTCATCACTTCTTTTAGTTCAGGAGTATCGTCACCATATATCTTGCGTAATTGTGGCAAGATTGTATAAAGGTAGCCAGATCCTTGCATCCGTTCATAGTTCCAGCCTAATTGGAAAGTGAACAAGCTTCTGCGATTGATCTGCTTAAAGTCTTCCTTCGTTAACTTATAATTAGATTTCGTCATCTTCAATCTCTCCTTCATCTGAATCATTCGAAGCAACATCTTTAGGGGCTGGAGAATTTGGTATCATCTGCCCATTTTTGTAGCTAATTGCTGCTAAAGCAAAGCCAACTAATGCGATTGCTAGCATTGGAAGTGAATTGAAGATTCCTTCAAAGTTCTTCACAACTCCCGCAACACCCGTTCCTAAAACTTGCATATTAGTAAAGACTGTTCCCAGTAACGCAGTCAACGTGAAGCCAAGAATCAAGTAAGGAAAGTGTTTTTTCACAGGCAAGTAGCGTAATAGAATGGCAAACCCAACTGCTGGTAAAACTGCTCCGGCTACAGATAATCCATCACCTAACCACTTCAAATCACCATTCAATACAGCAACAACTTTTTCTACCAAGCCGCCGCCAAATGCTAGCGCTAGAAAAACGGGAATCATACGAGAAAATGACCAAGGAATGGCACCCATTAAGAAGTTTCGTTCGATCCCTTTATAATTCATGTCTTCGACTAATTTATCAATTCGATGCGCAAAATACGTATTGGCAAAACGAGCCAAAATATCTAATTGGATCATCAAGCTGGCAACTGGAACTGCAATTGCCGCGATTGCTTGCTCTGGATTCATTCCTAAAGCCACAGAAAAAGCTGTTGCTAAGATTGTTCCTGAGTTGGCATCAATTTTTGACGCCCCACCAAAAGTACCAACACCAAGTACGGTCAATTGCATGCTACCACCAATAATAAGTCCGGCTTTTAAATCCCCCATCACTAGACCGGCAAACAATCCGGCAAACACTGGTGCACTAAGTGATGAATAAATTTGTAACTCATCTAAAATTTGATACCCTGCATATAATGTTAATAATAAGATCTGCCACCATAAGATATCCATTTATTTATCCTCCTATTTCGCTAATAAACTCATAAAGTCTTCTGCTTTATCACTTGGAACCATTTGTGCGATCAAACGTACTCCTTTGGCGTTTAATTGATTAAATACTTCCACGTCTTGATCAACGACATTAATTGATTTGGTTATTGAACGTGTCTCATCTGTTTGCGACATATTTCCAACATTGATTTCTTCAATTGGCACACCTAATTCAACTAGTTTCAATAGACGGTCAGGTTTGCGGGCAATGATTAGTAAACGTTGCGAATCATACTTGCCAGCTAAAATATTGTTTGCAGCTTTTTCTATTGGCAAAACACTCAGTTTCACTCCAGCAGGTGTCGCTAGTTTCAGTCCACTTTTTTCAATGTCGTTTTGTGCGACATCATCGTCAACCACCATAATGCGTGAAATGTTCAATTTCGTTGTCCATAAATTTGCTACCTGTCCGTGAATCAAACGTCCATCAATTCTTACTCCGATAATGCTCATGTTTATCCCTCTTCCATTTCTTTATATAGTGGTTCTTTTATTAAACTTATCTCAGGTTGATACGTGCCTTCGGTCTCAAAGATAACGATTTCATTTGAGCCCTCTTGTAATAATCCTTTTGGAATATACAGTGAAAGCGTCGGGCCTACTTCCCAGAAACGCCCGATATTTGTTTGGTTAATGAAGACGACTCCTTTACCAAATTTTGCCAAATCAATGAAAGTATCCTCAATTTCATCCAATATGAATTCATAGCGATAAAAACTTGGCTGATTTGGTTGCCATTCTTTTGAATAATCTACCTTTTCATAGGAGTCCAGCGGTAAATTGTATTGTTCCCAATTGGTAATAAAATGCAGGTCTGCCATCACTCCAGTGCGGATACCTTTTTTCTGCGTATCAGCGAACAATTTGTGTCCGTAATTGACTCTACCCATGTTTTCAATCAAAATATCGATTTGATTGTTCGTCTGTTTCAGCGGAACTCTGATGTCTTCTCCGATTTCCGTCTGGTATTGTGTCGCTTTCAGCTCTCCATTTAAAAAGAACTGGCTGCGGTCACGACCGTCAATTATTCTGAATCGTTCTTCGTCTGCGTCCTTTTCAATCATTGTGCGATAAAGCAAATAACCAGTATTTTGTCCTAATTCCTCCATCGTCTGAGGATACTGCGACTGAATCGGTTTACTGATAGTATCTAACGTTGCGAAAAGACTTACTTTGTCGGTTAAGGGAATGCTTTTCTTTTCGATCGTTTGCTTAATCAGTGGCTCCATTTGCTGAAGCTCAGGAAAGGTTTCGTGAACCATCTTTTGTAACGCATAATACTTCTCAGTTGGATTCCCTTGTTCGTCTAATGGCGCG
The DNA here is from genome assembly GCF_059374735.1 of Enterococcus sp. GPZ-007. Taxonomy (NCBI): domain Bacteria; kingdom Bacillati; phylum Bacillota; class Bacilli; order Lactobacillales; family Enterococcaceae; genus Enterococcus; species Enterococcus sp. GPZ-007. The sequence goes on from NZ_JCAFYN010000003.1 coordinate 167,737, forward strand.
CCATAATCATAAGAGGTGATCTGCGGCAGATCGATCACTCCGCGAGCAGAACAGCCATTCATAAAACCAAAATTCGTTCCCCCGTGAAACATGTATAAGTTGATACTGCCCTGAATTAAGACTTCTCTGACTGCCTCCGCTAGTTCTTGCGCATCACGCTTAATGATTGGTTCCTTCCAGCGGTTGAACCAGCCATCCCAAAATTCCATACACATCAACGGCCATTTCTTGTCGTACTCAGCGAAGTAACTTTGCATGGATGCAAAATTTTCCTTTGCTTTAGAACCAAAATTTCCAGTGACTAAAATATCTTCTTCGATCATGCTGCCAGCTCTCAGTGTTGCGCGCCAAGGACCATCTGAAGTAAAGAATGGCGCCGTGATTCCTCTCTCAATCATCAAGTCACGGACTGAACGTAGATAATCTTTCTCTTCTTCGTAAGACCCATATTCATTTTCAATTTGGATCATCAGGATATTTCCGCCATTGGAAAGCTGGTGAGGTACGATTTTTTTCATCAATACATCGTAATACTCAGCGACATGTTTCAAATAAGCGGTTTCATTCGTTCTGATACGAATTTGTTCATTTAATAGCCACGCTGGAAAACCACCAAACTCCCACTCTGCACAAATATAAGGAGACGGTCGAACGATTGCATATAACTCTAAATCTTGCGCAATTGATAAAAATCGTTCCAAATCTAAAATGCCATCAAACTGAAATTTATTCTTTTTGGGCTCGTGTAAGTTCCACGGGACATACGTCTCAACGGTATTAAATCCTAAAGCCTTCAGATTATAAAGTGAATGATACCAATCTGAAGGATCCACACGGAAATAATGAATCGCTCCGGATAATATCTTAAATGGTTCCCCATTCAGAAGAAAATCTTCTTTAATTTCAAAAGTATTCAAGTGGTCACCCCTAATTCGTGTTTAGATGAGCTAATTTTTCCTCCAGAAAAATTAGTCCTACGCTCATGCCGTACTTTGTTCTTAAACTTCTGCAACTCTCAGCTGCCAACTAGCCCCCTTATAAAAGAAAACAAACTCATTTGAAAGCGTTTTTAATATATTAATATATTAAATTATTTTAAATAGAAAGTCAAACGCTTACCAAACCTTCTTAATGTGTTAAAATCAAGCCATAAAGGGAAATCGAAAAATTTCTAATGAAAATTTTATTCCCTATTCATTTTTCGGAGGAATACTATGGCAATCCCAAAATACCAAATTATAAAAGACGAGTTGAAGCAGCAGATCATTTCCGGTAAATTCGAAAATGGTGACAAGTTTTATACGGAAGCTGAGTTAGCAGAAATGTTTAAAGTCAGCTCCATCACTGTCATTCGAGCATTAAATGATTTAGTCAAGGACGGTTTCATTGTTCGCCATCAGGGGCGCGGTTCTTTTGTTTCAAGGGCCCGGAAAGGAAAAGTAGTGGAGTTTTCCGATATTGAACTATTTCCTATCAATGATGATCATGTACAAGTATTATCAATCACCCGTGGCAATGACTCAGAATTTTTAGGTAAATTAGAGTTACCTAATAATGCTTATTATTATTGCATTGAACGATTACGTACAACTGAGGATATTCCTTACATTTATCAGCGAACCTATCTGCCTGAACAGTACGTAAACTCGAATTATTCCGAACTAAGCTATTACAATTCGATCTACCAACGCTTCAAACTGGATTACAATATCCATATGAATGAAGAGGATTTTACTGAAACAAATGAAATCAAGTATCCAACTCCTGCTCTTGAAGCTGAAAAGCTGCAGATTTCTACTAATGAACCGTCAGTTTTACAAATTCGGGTGACTAAACGCAAGGACACTCAGCAAGTGTTGGAATACGTCGAATCTTACAAAAAATGGGATTTCTATAAAATCGAACTTGTGTCTAAAAATCCTTGACCTTTAGATCGAGCTATTGCTCGATCTTTTTTACTTCAATATTCTCAAAATGCTGCTGAACATTGATCGGATCAACATGACCGGTTTTCTTTTCTTGAGCATTAGCCATTCCAGCGGCCATACAAATTTTCAATAGTTCCTTAGTGTTCATCCTCTGAGATAACCCATAAGCAAAGCCGGCTATTGTCGAATCACCGGAGCCAACAGGATTCACGACTTGGATCGATGGAATCGTTACTCGGTAAAAGGCATCCTGATGTTTTGCGATTGCTCCCGCTTTGCCTAGTGAAACAACGATCCATTCGATTCCTTCAAACAACGGCTGTGCCAATGCTGCCTGAATTTCTTCAAGCTTTTCTAGAGAAAATTTTTGCCCCAGTAAGCCCTCCAGCTCTTCCAGATTTGGTTTGATCAAATACGGTTTTTGCTCGCCTTTTAGAATTTGTCTTAAACTTTCCCCAGACGTGTCCGCCAGAACCTTGACCTCTTCCTCTGCGGCTGCCTGGACTAATTTTTGATAAAAGTTCTGCGGGAATCCTTTAGCTAAACTGCCCGAAATAGTCACGATAGTTGCTTTTTGTAGCAATTCTTTGAATTTCTCAAAAAATGCGGTTTGTTCTTCAGTTGTTACCGTTGGTCCCGCTTCCAAAATCTCTGTTTGGTTACCTTCGTGCAGAATAGCGATCGAGTCACGGCTTTCTTCTTTGATCGGTGTAAAGTCCTGCTTGATTCCTACTTTTTTTAACTCTTCTGCGATAAACGCTCCGTGAAAGCCGCCAAGGACACCCGTAGCTAAGACATCGCCACCTAAATCATGAATCACTCGGGTGACATTTAATCCTTTGCCGCCAGCGGTTTTACTTACCTGATTCGTTCGATTAACGGTGTCAATCTTCAACGTTTCCAGAGGATAGGAAATGTCGATTGAGGGATTCATCGTTACAGTTACTATCACGATTATGCCCCCTATTTCATTGCTGCTTCTTCGGCAACTTGGACCTTGTCATGCCAAGAACTTGCTGTTTGTGCCAAAACCTTGTTCAAGCTTTCGATATTTTCACGACCCGTGCTTTGCAGCCATTCACGTGCAGCTGCTTCTCCTGCTTCAATGAAAGGTTTTACGCCATTTTTCCAGGTTGCACGTCCACACAGGACACCATTAAAGGTTGAGCCTGCCTCTTTAGCGAAGACTAAGGTTTGTTGGAATAACTCCGTTGAAACGCCTGCACTCAAGAAAATGAATGGCAATTCTGTCGCTTGGCTTTGTTCCAAGAAATAATTCGCCGCTTCATCTTTGGTATAAGCGATTTCGCCAGAACCGAATCCTTCAACATAGTTCATATTGACCGGCACTTCGACTTTTAGAACATCAACTTTGTATTGCGGCTTCGAAAATTCTTTCATCATATCGTTCACTTTATGCGGTTTCACTTTCGCGTATTCAATAGAACCAGCATCCGCGTTTTGCGCATCATAAGAAACCAATTCTAAATAGAACGGTAGATCTTCTTCAGCACATTCGCTGCCTAAGCGTTCAATGAAAACATGCTTTTGATGATTGATTATTGGGTCTTCATCCACATCATAATAAAGTAAGAACTTAATGGCATCGGCGCCTTGTTCTTTCAACCGTAAAACAGACCAATCTGCTAGTAAATCAGGCAAACGTCCTGGAGTTGTCGCATCATATCCTGTCTTTTCATAAGCCAAAAGCAAGCCGGCTTCTTCATCACGTGCTTTTGCAGCTGGCAATCCGTACTCTGGATCCAATAGGATTGATGATGCATAAGGTGTTAATTCACTAGAAACCAGCTCCTTAAACCCTTCAATGTGTTCATCTGTCGGTTCCACATCTAGCGCCTTAATCATTTTCTTTAGTGCGCCTCGTTGGTCGATTGCTAAAGCACTGATAATTCCGTCTTTCGTAGATAAGCGATCCATCGCCGCTTTTTTACCTGTTGTTAATGTAAGCATGGTTCTTCCTCCCAGTGATCGTTACTTATATTCGTGAATCGTTACGCCTTTAACGACACGATTGACTGTGCCTGTTGGTGATGGTGTATCTGGTGTATTGCCCACTTTGATTGAAGTCAATAATGCGACTGTTTGAGCAACCATGATATAAGCCAACGCTAGATAACCATCCGGCAGCAATTGCGCTTCTGTGGCAAACTCGAATTTATCGCCAGAGAAATTCCGATCACCTGGTTGCGTAATCGCAAATACGCCGGCAGCGATCTCATCACCATGAACTTCTTCCAAGATGTCCAAGTCATAGTCACGTGTATAAGAATCATTGTTAATGAAACCAAACATGATTGTCTTTTCATTGATAAATGATTTTGGTCCATGACGGAAGCCCATCGACGAATCGAAGACGGTGGCGACTTTTCCAGCGGTCAATTCCAAGATTTTTAATTGTGCTTCGCGAGTTAATCCAGCTAGACTGCCAGAGCCTACATAGACAATTCGATCAAAATCCAGATCAACGATTTTTTGAATTTCCGCTTCACGAGCCAAGACTTCTTTACCTAATATGCTTAAACTCTCGATATATTTTGCTTTATCTTCTACTGCTGTTTGGTCAAAGGTTAATAATGCACCTAATGTCATGCAAGAGAAGCTGCCAGTCATCGCAAAGCCATCATCATTTGAACGAGCTGGCATCAAGAATGTAAAGCTGTTTGTTTTTTGCTTACTAATCTGAGCCAGTTTCCCATCTTCGGCACAGGTAATCGATAGATGATGGATCGTATCAACGACTTGATTCGCGATTTCAACAGCAGCCAAGCTTTCGGGACTGTTTCCGCTTCTCGCAAAAGAAACAAGCAAGGTCGGTTCCTCTTTGATTAGGTATTCTAGCGGTTCAGCTACAATATCGGTTGTCCCGATACTTTCAAAGCTGAATTCTTGGAGATTTCCCTGTTTACGAAGATAAGGAACCACTGTATCGCCAACATACTGCGAAGTTCCAGCACCAGTGAAGATCACCCGTGTCCGCTGACCTTGAGCTTGATTTTTAACTTCTGCTAGAAAACTTTCTAATTCCGTTTGTACTGTTTGATAAAGCTCAATTGTTTCCTCCCAAAGCTCTGGCTGTTGGCGGATCTCACGAGTCGTGATCTCTGCACCCATTTCTTCCAAATTTTCTTTTTCTACTGTAAACATTTCTCTATCTCTCCTAACTATTTCGAATATGCCGAATCTGATAATGAAATTGATCTGCGCGTGCCACACTCAAAGTAAATTCAATAATTTCATTTTTCATGTTATAGGTTTGACGAACCAAGTGAAGAACAGGTGCTCCTTCTGGGATCATCAACTGCTTCGCGTCATCCTTTGAGGCAATGCTGGCATACAATTCTTCATCTGCAAGACGTACTGTTTGATCAAAGTCCTCCGAGAAAAGATCATAAAGCGGCTTCCTTCGTAAAAGTTGATCATCCAACGACAAGAAAAACTTGACTGGTAGATACGTATCCTCGATCATCAACGGTGCACGGTCAGCAATACGCAGGCGACTCAGTTTAAAAACTGCTTCTCCTAGCGATAGATTTAGGCGTTGAGCAATAAATTTATCTGCTTCGATTTTTTCAAAAGATAAGATTCTAGTCTCCGGATTTCTTCCTAAACTTTTCATTTGCTCAGTAAAACTATAGGCACCAGCCAGGTCAGCTGCCTCCTTTTTGATATCAGAAACAAAGGTGCCCTTTCCGTGACGCCGATAAATATAGCCACTGTTTTCCAATTCCTGCAGGGCTAAGCGAACCGTCGTTCGACTAACTCCATATTGGGCTGTCAATTCTCGTTCGGACGGCAGTTTATCATGAGGAATCATGCTTGTCTCCATCCGATTCTTCAACAGATCAACAAGTTGGTGATACAAAGCTTTGTTTTTAAAAGAATTTTCCATGGGATTCTCCTTATTAACTGGTTATAACCACAACCCAATGGTAAGGTGGTTTTTTTAGTTTTGTCAATAATAAATCTTTAGAAAAGATATACATCCTTCTGAAACGTTGAATTATCAGTGAATAAAGCTTTAATTATTTTATTTCATTCTTCAAGAGCTTAAAAATTCAGTCTAAATTTATCGCAAATGGCGTAAAAATCTAATACCAGTTAAAATGATTGGCCTTCTCAAAAAACAAAAAAAGTGCTAACTAGCTAGTCAGCACTTACTTCATATCTATTTTATTACTAAAACACTAAAACAGGCGTCCCTACTTCAAGTATGGGATAAAGTTCATCCATTTTAGCAGGCGGCGTATTGATACAGCCATGTGAGCCGCGATATAACCATAAATCTCCACCATAAGCGTATTGCCAATCGGAATCATGAATCCCCACACCCGTTTGATCAATCGGCATCCAATAGCGAACGGGACTAGCATATTTAGAGCCATCTTCATTCAACCCGCGTAATACTTGATTGGTTGATTTACTGGTAACGTAGTTTAGTCCTGGCGGCGTAGGTGTAGACGGTTTTCCGCTGACAATATCTGTTTCAAATTGGAGTTCTCCTTCTTTGTAATACCACATATACTGATTTTGCAGATCCACTTCGACATAGGTTTTCCCTAAGCTGGTCTGTACATTCGGCACATCACTTACAATCAGCGGCACACGATTAAAATCCTCACCCGCTAGAATTTTATCGCTCAGGGCTTTTACTTCAGCTGGAATGTCGATCGACCAGCTATAGATTCCTGCCGGAACAGTAACCGTTCCACGACGAGTACTGTTGAATTGTGTTGGGTTCTCCACAGTATTGTAATCATTATTCAGCTTCGTAACAAATGCAGTCACTTTCTCTTGATTCAGCAACACTTCAGCTTTTTCATTCGTAGTTAACCAGCTGCTGAGTTCTTCAGTTGAAATCGAGACTTGTTTGCCGCCGATTGTATACGATGCTTTCAAATTGGCTAGTTGATTCATTCTTGCTTTTTGTTTTTTTAGAACACTGTCTTCTTTAGTTAGAATCGGCTGCGCGTAATAGGTCTCTGCATCCAAAGAATCTTCGCCATTCTCCAAATATTGGATTAGGGCGCTGGTGGCTGCCTCAATATCAAATGTCGTTCCTTGTTTTTCAGGCACAATCACAAAATTATCCTTTTGCCATTCCACGGTCGCATTTTTGGTTGGAACTCGGCTCGCATTTTTCTGAAGGAGGACTGTCCGTAAATTCTCGACTAATTGATTGACTTTCGATTGATCGTATTCCTTAGACAACTGATGCTGACTGCCTAATAAGCTATTAATTCCCCATGCAAAGGGCTGCTGCTGCTGTTTGATCTTATTAAGATCATTCAGATGGTTGTTAGACCAGCCATATTCACTCCGTTTAATTTTCTTCCACAATGAATTATCTAACTGAATGATGAACGGTGCTTCTGATAGTTCAGTATTCAACTTTTCATTCGCTTGCTCAAGTGTCAATCCGCCCACATTGATACTGTTGATTTTCGTTTTCGGCAACAATCGTTCTGCATAGTGAATACTCTTAAACGAATAGAAACTGACAAATAAAAGTAAAACCACCAAACCAAAAATAATTATTTTTTTCGTCTTCTTCTGCACAAAATCCTCCCCAAACCTTTTCAAAACGTCTCCTCACTTTTCTTGATAAACTTTTCGTTCTTTCATGACAGTTACCCTTACTGCCAAAAAAATTATAACTTTTACTACTATCATATTCTATCAAAAAAATAACCATCAATGTCCGTAAATTTATGATTTTTCTGTGAACACACGGTTTTTCTCGCAATATATATCTTTATTTAGTATTTTTAATATAAAATCTACATTCAATTATCTTCAAAATAATATACAGAGCCACAAAAAGAAACTGAATATATGCATCAGGTCCTGTTTTTGTATTATAACTAGGTTTCGAAGACCACATGAAAGAGTCGATCATCCATCCTGCGCTCAGGCTGATCAATCGCCATTAGTATTTTTTCAGCATAGGCTTCGCCAAGCTCCTTATAAGGTTGACGGACACTTTTTATCTGCGGACGAACAATCTGGGTGACTTCTCCTCCATCAAAACCCACAATTGAAATCTCTTGATCCAGTTTTTTCCCACTATCATAGACTGCCTGATAACAGCCGATAGCTAACATATCGTCACAGCAAAAAATTGCAGTGACATCAGTCTCGTCTAATAATTCAAGGGCTCCTTGATACCCTCCCGCAATCGTCAACGGTTTCTGCTTAATAGAGCTTTCTTCTATTGATAGGTGGTTTTTACTCAATGCATCTTGGTAAGCATCAAAACGTTCCGCCAAATGATAGTGTTCGGAATTATCCATAATTATTCCGATTTTTTTGTGCCCTTTTGAGATCAACCATTCAATTGCTCGATAAACACCCGAGTATTCATCAATTATAACTGTTCCGTAGTATCCCTCGTTCAGACCACGGTCGGCAAAAACCACAGGAACATCATGAAAGCGACCGAATTCAATAATGTTCTTTCTATTGTAGTCATTCGGTGTGAACAGAAAAATCCCCTCAACTGCGATCCTCACCAGCTGATCCAACAGTTCTTGTTCCTTGTTAAAATCATGACCTGATTCGCAGATGATCAGATAATATCCCTGTTTTTCCAATTGATCTCTGATCTCTCGTACGATCGCAGATGCAAACTGCTCTGAAAAATCAGGAACGATTACACCGATCGTTTTAGATTTTTTTGCAATAATATTAGAAGCAAAATAGTTTGGCGAGTATTTTTGTTCTTCAATCACTTTTAAAACTCTTTGTTTGGTTGCTTCGCTAAAGCGCCCACCCTTCTGATTAAGAATCTGGGAAACGGTCGTAACCGACACCCCGGCTAGACGCGCAATCTCTTTGATCGTAACTTTCATTTTTCACCTCATTCAAAATTGGCTTCGTTTACCTTTTCTTAAGGAAATTTCAGTACTTTTCCTTGTTTATTCCTCGTTTAATTTTCAGATTAATTACAACAAAATTTCAACATTGCAACTTTGATCAGCGCTTTCAAAATAGGGCACGAAAAAAAACGGCTAAAAACCTTATCGGCACGCTGGTTTTAATTATTCTTAAAAGAGATTAAGTATTTCAAAAACACACGTTCGCTTATTTATTGTCATATTAATACATTACACTGTAACGTATTGTTACTGCTTTATAACCCACGCAATGTGAAACGATGGTAAAGTATCACTCGTAGTCGAAATGACTGATTTAAATTAAAAAACTTTTTTGGAGGAAATTACATAATGAAATTTGGAAAGACTCTTGTACTTACAACGTTACTAACAGCCGGTGCAGCATTTGCACTAGGAACAAGCGATGCTCAAGCAGCTGAAAACTACACCGTTCAATCTGGTGATACGTTATCAAAAATCTCAATCAAATTCGCTGGTGACAACAGCTTAATTGATTCAATCGCTAAAGAAAACAATATCTCTAACATTGACATGATCATGGAAGGTCAAAACTTGACGATCGACACAGATGCAAAAGGCAATACAACAGTAGCAACTGTTCAAGAGCAAGCTGCTCCTGTACAAGCAACGCAAGCACCGGTTCAAGAAGCTGCGCCTGTACAACAAACAGCACCCGCACAGCAAGCCGCTGCTCCTGCTGCTGAAGCTTCAACACCTGCTAGCACAAACGCAGCAAAAGAATGGATCGCACAACGCGAATCAAGCGGTTCTTACACTGCAACTAACGGTCAATATATCGGACGTTACCAATTATCTGCTTCATACTTAAACGGTGACTACTCAGCAGCTAACCAAGAACGTGTTGCTGACCAATACGTGACTTCTCGCTATGGTTCATGGGAAGGCGCCCAAGCATTCTGGCAAGCAAACGGCTGGTACTAAGTCGAGATACAGACTAAAAATCCCTCATTTGAGGGATTTTTTTAGTTAAAAGCTTTGTTTTACTGCGTCCGGCAGCTCATCGACTGCAGCAATAATTATATCTGCCTCTGCTTCAATCATTTCTTGCTGATCTCCGAAGCCATACAAAACTCCGATGCTCCTTAAAAAGTTTGCTTTAGCACCTAAGATATCGAATTTACGATCGCCGACCATTACTGCAGAAGTTCCTTCCAATTGGTCTAAAGCATAGGCGATCACATCTGTCTTCTTTGAACGTTTTCCACTTAGATCCGCACCAAAAATTCCTGAAAAGTATTTTGATAACCCAATATTCTCTATAATCTGCTTAGCATAGAACTCAGGCTTAGACGTAGCCACCGCCAAACAATACTCATTCACTAACTTAGCTAGTACTTCCTCAATACCAGAATACACAGACAACTGTTTTATTCCTTCTTCCCCATAGTATTCGCGATAAACCTTCACAGCAGCATTTCCTTCATCCTCAGTTAAGCCGTATAGCTCATGCAGCGTGTCTGTTAAGGGCGGTCCAATAAAGCTGTTCAGCGTCTCCCCATCAGGAATCGGCAAACCTTTCTTTTCCAGCATATAACGAACACTATTCAAGATTCCTTCACTAGAATCCGTCAATGTTCCATCTAAATCAAACAACACAATCTTTTTCATCGTCTACCTCCTGACTACATCCTACTGATTCCTAAAACAAATATCAACCTAAGGCAATATTCTTGCTAAAAAAAGTTATTACACATATACTTACTTTTAGTAAGAACTTAGGAGGAATTTATTATGGATACACAGATTCGCGGATTACACCACGTTACAGCTATGACTTCCAGTGCCGAAAAAAACTATCGCTTCTTTACGGATATTTTAGGCTTACGAATGATTAAAAAAACCGTCAACCAAGACGATATCGAAACCTATCATTTATATTTTACTGATGATGTCGGTGCTCCTGGAACAGATATGACATTTTTTGATTTCCCTCAAATTCCAAAAGGAACCAAAGGAACCAATAGCATTTCTCGAACAGGCTTCCGCGTTCCAACCGATGCTTCATTGGACTATTGGGCACAATGCTTTTCCGATTTAGATGTTGCTCATGGAGAAATTAAAGAACGTTTTGGCAAGAAATACTTAGAGTTCCATGATTACGATGATCAATGGTTCCAGTTAGTTTCAGATGAAAAAAATCAAGGAGTCTCAGGCGGAACACCATGGAAAAACTCAAATGTTCCAGCTGAGCATGCAATCTTCGGCTTAGGACCAACGATTGTTACCGTGGCTAAATTTGAACATTTAAAATTAGTTCTAGAGAATTTATTAGGTTTTAAAGAAACAGCAGCTGAAGGAAACTTCCATCAATTTGAAGTTGGTGAAGGTGGAAATGGCGCTACGATTATTGTTGATGATCAGCCAGATATGATTCCTGCTCAAGAAGGTTATGGCAATGTTCATCACTTAGCATTGCGTGTTGCTGACGACGAAGCACTGCGCGATTGGATCGAAAAAATCAATGCCTTAGAATTTCCTAATTCAGGTTTTGTTGATCGTTTCTACTTCCAATCAGAATATTTCTTAGCTGCTCCAAATGTATTGTTTGAACTAGCAACAGACGGACCAGGTTTCCTACAAGATGAAACGTATGAAACCGCAGGCGAGATTCTTTCTTTACCGCCTCATCTACAAGCAAAACGTGAAGAAATCGAAGAATACGTTCGGCCTTTCGATACCTCTGACGCCAATAAAAAACGTCAATAAGGAGAAAGTCATGATCTTTTATTCAGCTAAGGAACTAACAACTAAACAAAATTACAAATTTTTAACTGGCAGCGTTATTCCACGTCCAATTGCTTGGATCACAACAATGAATCAAGAAACAAAAGTGGTAAACGCAGCGCCTTTCAGTTACTTCAATGTCGTAGCAAAAGAAATCCCGTTAGTCAGCCTTTCAATCAACCGAAACAAGGGAAAAATGAAAGATACTGCTCGTAATTTGCTCCAGCAAAATGAAGGAGTAATCCATCTCGTGAATAATGATGTTCTAGCAGCAATGAATCAGTCCGCAGCATCCTTGTCTGCTGATCAAAGTGAATTGAAGCAGACTGATCTCGTTACAATCGATAGTAAAGAAGTAGCTGTTCCAGCTATCCAAGAAGCACCTATTCGATTTGAAATACGCTTGCATCAATATATTCCTATTAAAGATCATGAGGAAAATATCATCAGCGATCTGTTTATTTTAGAGGTTTTGAATTATCATTTTCAAGATGCGCTATTTGATCAGGAAAATGAGTACATCGAACCACTAGCTTTTGATCCATTGGCTCGGCTAGCAGGCAATACTTATAGTCATATCGCACAAACTTTAGAACTCGAAAGACCAAAATAAATAAGGAGTGGGCTCAGCAGAGCTCACTCCTTATTTTCACGCAAATCTATAATTTGTACATTCCCGTCAATCATGCCGCTTGGACCTTTTAACTTAATCAAAGACATCCGTGGATCAAAAGTCAAAGTCATTTCATCTTCTAAATACAACTTTGAGTGTTCCTTGATTGAAATATTGCCGATGTTACTTTCAACATCCAATGTATAATCAGAATGATCTTGATTTTCATCTAAAACCAATAAACGAAAACTGATGTTCAATGCACAACTACCTGATTTTGAATAACGACCAACACCATCATCCAAGTCTAAAACGATCCGACTATCTTGATACTGCTTTAGACGTTCTACTAATTCATCTGCTATAGTTATATACATACTTTTCATCACCTCAAAGTAAGCATAGCACGATTTCATCAATCATCTAAATACTTTGCTCACAATAAGAAAGGCTTCCCAAACTCGCTCAGCTATTGAGCACCAAGTAGGTACTGACCCATATCAGCTCCAAAGAGCGATCGCTGTGTCTCACAGCAATAAGACCAATATATTTCTAAATTGCCAAGAAACACGATGATCGCAGGAATCGATGTTGATTGGTACCTACTTGGTGCTTCTCAAATTTTGAAATATTTTTGCTTATTGCCGATAAAGCTAGTTCGTGAAGCCGGACATGGATACCCTTGCTCTCATAAACTTTTTGCATGTAAAATTTTATACTCCCTTAAAGAACAAAAAAAAGACAACCCCAAAGGATTGTCTTAAAACTCCGGCAGTAGGACTCGAACCTACGACATCATGATTAACAGTCATGCGCTACTACCAACTGAGCTATGCCGGAAGAATAATCAGCGC